>NZ_JBHHMI010000053.1:0-9581 GCF_042136365.1 Paenibacillus enshidis
TTTCATGCGCTGGGCTACGCTGGCATCGACGCCATATTAACTGGCGATGACCATACTCCCATGTTACACCAGTCGGGGCGTCAATGCTTATTCCCTGTAAACTTGAACATGTGCGGTTTACGAAGAACCGGAATTCCTTGATTTGATGCGGGTTTCAGGAATTTATGCAATCGTTTTTAATACTTGGCCAAGGACACTTGTGTGATGGATAGCCATAGAGTCACATGCCTGTACATCACTTTCGCGGAAAGCACACTGCTTGTCCATCTGAAAATAAGAATTGCCCGGATAAGGCCCTTCTGAATCTGCGAACCTCGTTCCGGCGCTGATCGGATTTTCCGAGCATGACGAAGAAAGGGGCGCCAACTCGCCCCTGTCATGCGGGTTATTTTTGCTGGCTTTGGACAAATGAACGATGCAGGAAGCGAAAGTAATCCGAGGTATATTTAAAATATCCTGCCTGAACCATGCCATCGATGATGGCCCAATCCTCTTGCGGCATGGCCAAGGTATAGTGCCTTTTGACTCCTTTGGGCTTGGGACCGGGTTTCTTTCGAGCTTCGCCCCGGTGGTGATCGACCGGGTTTGCAAGAACCTCCACTTCCTTCTTCAACTCGCTCAGCTCTTTATAAATGCTTTGCAGCCTCAATTCATTTTTGTTCATTTGAATCAACATCCGTTCCACCACGCTTTGGATTGTATTCAACCGCTCCAAGCGCCTTTATGTTCATTGTGATCCTTCATTCTGATCATCTTTTGATTTGAAAAACCGTGTCCCTCTATGCTCGGATATGCCCACTCAGCCGGAATCAAGCTCAGTGCTTTCCGCAATGAATTAATGGCACTTCAAAAAACACCCTCCAGGACTGTGTAATCGCTGAAGGGTGAAGATATTCAGTTCATCATCAAGCCCCTGCCATTGACTCCCAGGAAGCCGATGCTATTCAGGTTAAGCCAGCTTTACTACATTAACAGCAGTTGTCTGATAATTCATTGATGGAAAACCAATGGTAGAATTAATGAGTTGAACGGTTGCTGATGTCCCACCTGTTGAAATAATTGTTCCCCCTGAAAGATTCGTTTGAGCATTTGGTGCTCCCCCAGTTTGGCTTGATTGTGTACCAGGAATAATATTGGCAAGTGCTGTTCCGTTAAGAGCCAATGCCGCTGAAGCAGTGCCGATAGAACTGTTGAAAGCAACGGAGTTATAATTTACTGAATACGTTTGGTTAGGTGCTAGAGTAATTACTCCGTTATTGTTCTTAATCGCGCTTCCATTTGACGTCACGTCCGAAACTGGGATAACTCCCAAAAAGGGAACTGATCTTATAGTAGTACTCGCAGCACTTAAGTTATTCGCCGTAACGGTCGGTCCCGTAGGGCCTGTCACTCCCGTCATCCCGGTTGCACCGGTCACGCCCGTGACGCCTGTTACACCAGTCGGGACGTCAATTCTTATTCCCCATAAACTTGAACGTATGCGGTTTACGAAGAGCCGGAATTCCTTGATATGACGTGGGTTTCAGGCATTTATGAAATCGTTTTTAATACTTGGCCGAGAACACTTGTGGATGGATCCCCCCCCTTGTCCCATCCAAAATACACAAGCTTTCATGTAGTCCGTTACCCTGTAGTTTTTGTCGTTTTATCGTAATGTGTCCTCCTTTTCTTTGGACATGAATGGTAGAGTCACATGCCTGTCATTACCTTTGCGGAAAGCACACTGCTTGTCCATCTGAAAATAAGAATTGCCCGGATAGGGCCCTTCTGAATCTGCAAACCTCGTCCCGACGCTTATCGGATTTTCCGAACATGACGAAAAAAGGGGCACCAGATCGCCCCTGTCGTGCAGGTTATTTTTGCTGGCTTTTGACAAATGACCGGTGCAGGAAGCGAAAGTAATCCGAGGTATATTTAAAATGTCCTGCCTGAACCATGCCATCGATGATGGCCCAATCCTCTTGCGGCATGGCCAAGGTATAGTGCCTTTTGACTCCTTTGGGCTTGGGACCGGGTTTCTTTCGAGCTTCGCCCCGGTGGTGATCGACCGGGTTTGCAAGAACCTCCACTTCCTTCTTCAACTCGCTCAGCTCTTTATAAATGCTTTGCAGCCTCAATTCATTTTTGTTCATTTGAATCAACATCCGTTCCACCACGCTTTGGATTGTATTCAACCGCTCCAAGTAGCCTTTATGTTCATTGTGACCCTTCATCACCGGGATGCAGTTCGTGAAGTATTCGAGGTTTATGGTTCTCATTCGTTGAGGATAGCCACCCTTCAGGCACGTTGATATGCCTCAGGAGTGGCCATCGGAATCACCGCTGCCCGTAAGGCAGCGATATGAACCAAGTTAAGCCAGCTTACTTCAGCTTGATGACATTTATAGCTGTTGAACCAAAGTTAGATGTTAGAGGACCATCGTTCCGCAAACGCAAGTTACCTGCCGTTGCTCCAGTACTAATAATGGCACTCCCTGCTAAAACCTGCGTTATACCATTACTCGTAGCTACGGCATTACTTCCCGTCACACTACCAGGCCCTCCATCAAGCTCCAAGGCAGCAGCTACATTGCCAGTTGAATTGGCATTCGTCCTGTAGTCCACATAATACGTTTGATTCGCGGCCAGATTGATGGTTCCTTGTACGCCCGGACTGATAGCAGTCCCATCTTGATGTACTCTCACCGTAACTGGAACAGTAGCATTTGGAATTGTTCCCGGCGAAGTTCCAAACATCATCAAATTATTCGCCGTCACAGCCGGGCCTGTTGGGCCTGTCACCCCAGTCATCCCAGTCCTTCCAGTCGCTCCGGTTACGCCCGTGACGCCTGTTGCACCAGTCGGGAAATCGTGGCTTCTTATTTGACGTCTCAGCCCGGAAGTCTGTGTTTTCAGGCTTTCCAGCAGCCATATCCCTTATTTCCAGTCTATTAGGATTTTCAACAAATTAATACAAGCTATTTCGGGAATTTACAGCACGTTATAATTCCAATGGCTCTTGGAATGTGATCTTCGTACCGTTCCTCATCAGGCTAGCCAAGGTCAAATAAAAGTCCGATTCCTTCAGATTTCCGGCAGACGCGTATACTATTCCAAGGTCTCGGTAAGCCAAATACGTTCCGAATCCGGCTCCGGATGAATATTCCTCCGGAGCCGGTCCGAGGTTCAGCGCTTGCCTCAAGCAATAAATAGCCTTGTCCGCTTGCCCCAAAGCCTTCCAACCGTTCGCCTTTAAATGATACAGGTCCGTGAAGTCTGGAAACAGAGCCATACTCTCCGCACTACACTGAACCATGTCACGAAAACGACCCATTGTTTCCAATGTAATCAGCCGGTTTTTATGCGCAGTAGACAACATGGTCTTCGAAAAACCGGTCGGAGTGGCCAGAGCGGAATTAAAATAGTGGAGGGCAGCCTCCAATTCCTTGATGCGGTAAAGCTCCACCCCGAGGTAATAGTGATACTGCCGATAGTTCGGATACTCCTGGATAGATTGAAGCAGCAACGATATGTTTCGTCTGATTTTGTCCTTCTTCACCATATTTTGGGATGTATTGCCATAATGATGGACATGGATATCGACCTGCCCGATGGCCATGCCAGGGTTGGCCTTCAGCATACTCGGCAGAATCTGTTCATGAACTCTTCCTTCAAACCGATATTCCGGCCGGTTCCGCACCATACGCTGGACACAGTTATGTTCCTCCACCCCGGCTTTCATGTGGTGGATAAAATAAAATTGAATCCCTTCGACACTCTGCTCCCGGATCGCATCCCGGGTCAGCAGTTCTTTAAGCTTGTTGGCTTCGGTCACATCCATCTCTTCATCGGCATCCAGCCAGAGAATCCAGTCCCCTGTCGCTTCATCCAAGCCCCGGTTGCGGGCAGCCGAGAAGCTGTCCTCCCAGGGCATCTCAATCACATTGGCTCCGAAGGCCTTCGCAATCGCCAGGGTGCCATCCGTTGATCCGGTATCCACAATAATGATTTCATCCGCGATCCACCTGACACTGCTAAGACATTTCGAAAGATAGTCTTCCTCATTCCTGACGATCATACATAACGAGATGCTTGGTTGATCCATAGTTCCCCCTTCTCCCAAGTTCTTGCTAACCCCCATTCCCTGTAAGCCCGCAGGGAGGTCCCCCCTCCAGAACCATATCCGTCTGAAGGGGGCCAAGGTCTTAATCGTCAAGCCGCTTACAGATTCATGCAACCGCTCTTATACTATCTTGACAATCCTCATATTGGAATTGTCCAAGTTTATGCTACGACCCGTAGCAGAAGCTTGTAGGTGGAGTCGGAGAGTACCAGGCACAGCTCCAGTAGTTATAATAGTGGAGTTAGCGAAAGTCGTTTCCGTTGGAGGTTGATTATCGAAAGTATCCACGTTAGATAGGCTACTGTTAATCGTTGTACCGTTTAAAACGAGTACCGATCCATAGTCTGTATTAGCTTGCAGTAAAGACGCCGTAAGAACGTAATCCACCATGTATTGTTGATTAGGAGCCAGAATGAAGGCCGAAGGCGTAGTATGTTGGATGGCTGTACCATTAATATTGTCAAACGAAAAAGGTATTGCTTGCCCATCAAAAATCTCCAAACCAGACCCATAACCATCGAAGGCAACAGCATTGTTCATCATGACGTTTGGACCCGTAGGACCTGTCACTCCCGTCATCCCGGTCCTTCCTGTCGCTCCGGTCACGCCCGTGACGCCTGTTACACCAGTCGGGACGTCAATTCTTATTCCCCATAAAAATTTTAAATGTAATTTTTATGAATAATCAAAAAAATCCCGTGTTTCCGGGCTTTTTCAGGCCTCCAGGGGGAAGGCTCCCCCGCTCCATTCGCCGAGCTTGGCAAGTGGAGGTTAACATAATTCCGTTTTTTGTTACACGTCTTTGCCTCATAATTTGAACTGCACTTTTTTCGTAATTCTTCTATAGATCATGATTGGGTAGACGCGAACGTGTCGTAGCCTCCGCATCAGACAAGGCTGTACGGGGGCTTCTTTGCGAACGTTATACTACAAAAAAAGAACGGCCTAAGCCGTTCAGGAGATCATCTTCAAATTCATGATTAATGGATCATTTGACGTCTCATGCGCGAAAATCCCATATTTCAGGCATCCCATCAATTCGCCGAATTCACACGAGGACTGGACACCAGCAAGCAACGATGCTACCATCGCTGCTTGCTGGCCGTTCCATCACCCAGTCCTTCACAGATTCTCCTTCAACCTTCCCTCATGGCGGGAGCAATCTCTTCTTTCGTCAGGATCTTTTGAATTACGCATGATCATAAGTCTACTTTATGCGCGGTATGCTGCACGGCTGCCGTCTGTTCTCCTCCCTGCTTACGAGATTGGAAATCCCCCTCCCACTTCTGTAGTCAAGCATTGCGGCTGATATGTTATAATTAATGGAGGAGGCAGTTATGAATCGAAACGAGATCGAAGTCCTAATAGATGAATTAACCCCATGTTTAATTCATCGGGAGTCTGGGGAAGAGTATAGTACCGTCATTGAATCTTTGAAGTTATCTGATCTCAATCGACTAACACATAAACAGGGGTGGGTCAATTTCGATTGGAAAAAGGAATATTCCTCTCCTAACCGTCATGTTTACAAACTAATGGTGTTGGGGCTCACTTATTTTCATATGCTTGCAAAGTCAGCTTTGAACAGGGCTTCGATGGCGTGATCGCATTTACGTCCAAAACCAACCTGATCCAACACTACGAAGAAAAATTGGGTGCAGTAAGGATTGGCGCCCATTTAATGACCATCGAAGCTAATGCCGCGAAAAACTTGGTGGACCGATACTTTGGAGGTGAGAACCACAATGACCGGTGATAAAGAAATGATTGATGCATTTGAGAAACTTTCTGAAGCGGGGAACGGTGTTTTGGCAATCCCTCCTCATAATGAGGAGGAGCACAAAAAACGCGATCAACTTATGCAGGAGTATTTACGCCAACGTAACTCGAATAAGTACGTAACACAACAAGAGCCGTGAATCTACAACAGTGTGGGCAGCCAAAGGCAAGAAAAACCACCGGAACTATCCAGAATTTCAAGGATGTTGAGGAAGAGTAAAATGATCGTAACCGAACACGCGGTATTATACACCATCAGGGACAGCTTTGAACGAAAGCTGTCCCTGATGGATTGGCGTTGTTTTCCGTAAATTCAGGAACGGTCCGAGCTGGCCTGATTTTTTAAAGCAATAATTTCAGACTCAGACAATCCTGAAGCCTTAGCTATAATTGAGATCTCCACTCCGAGGTTAAGAAGCTCCAAGGCCATTTGGGTAGCTTTCTTTTTCTCTCCTTCCGCTAGCGCTCCCTCAATCATGGAAGCTTGATCGTGTAAATACTTCTGCCGATCTTCATACAATCGGCGGGCTTCTTCATCCGGGCTAAGAAATTCCAGCGTATCCATGGCTTTTTTCAATACCGGCTCGTTCATCGTCAGCACCTCCCAATTGGGATTTATCCGCACCCTTCAAGAACAGCAGCCAATTCACCAATCCGCGACGTTCTACAGGCTCAGCCCGGTCACTGAGCTTCGGCAGTTCGAGAAAATGGAGTTCCAGATCGTCCATTAGAGGGATGCCACTACGGTCTTCTCGCAAATGGAATACATTATGATATTGTTCGTTAGGCAGGAGTGAATCAAATTACTACTTTTGATCGTCGCTCCGTCTCCCAGCAGGATCAAATCCCGCGCTTCAGTCAATGGACCGCTGACATGATACGTATGAGACACGTCGAAGTACACGTACTTTTGCCCTGGCTCTTGGCCTCTGCAAACAAATCATTGAGCAGGGTTGTGGTGTCGTTCGTTCCCACGCTGTCATCTACGCCATAAAAACTTGCAATCACCATGCTCCCCTTGATTCCGGCAATTTCTTGATTCAATCGGTCAAAATTGCGGTTGATCTTCGGATATGCCTCCTGGGGCGTGTCGTTCTCAAGAATGGGTTCCATGTCCGCCAAGGTGCTCACTCCTAATTTTCAGTCTGTTTAGAACACAATTACCCTTCAAGAGTTCGTTAGACGCTTGAAGGGTGGCGAAGTGACTTCCCTTCCGATTCCTCATCTTAGCCGACAGTAAGCTGATACTATTTCAGTTTGATTACGCTGACCGTTGCGTCTTCAAACGTACTATTTGAACCACTGCTGTTGACCAGCATTCTCAAAGTACTACCTAATGACCCCGATCTACCCGGAGGATGAGCCAAGTCTGCAGCAATTTATCCAAAGCGTGAAAGGAGATGCTTCGTTCATGGGGCTGGAAAAAATTCTGGATGACATTGAACGCAGAGGCGAGCAAAGAGGTAAAGAAATCGGCGAGCTAGAGGGTAAGGAAGCCGTGGCTAAAGAACTAATCCGGATGGGCATGGATAGTTCAACCATTGCACAGGCCACCGGGTTTTCGATTCAAATCATTGAAGAGTGGCGAAAGCAAGCCTATTAAATTCCGTTCCTTTGGAGCGGTTTTTCTTTTTTTTAAGGAGGATGGTTGATTCACTATAAGGTGTTCTCTCCCCGGTTGAAGCTAATACAAAAACTGGGCGGCAGAAGTAATCGGATTCCCGGATGGCCAACCATTAGACTCGCCACCGTAAAATACAAATCAGACTCCTTTGGATTTCCGGTAAGATGATACAACCTCCCGAGATCCAGGCACGTTAAATAAGTACCGCATCCCGCTATGCTCTGATACTCTGACTCAGCAGGACCGATGCTAAGCGCCTCACGTAATGAATGAATAGCCTCGTTGATTTCCCCCAGGGAACTGCAACCGATGGCCTTTAAATGATACAAGTCCGTAAACCCTGGAAATAGAGCAATGCTCTCCGTGCTATCCCGAATCAAGTCGTGATAACGTTCCAGATCCTTCAATGCCATCAGCCTGTATTTGTGCGCACTGGTCAGGATGCCCTTTCCTATGTTGCTAGACGCCCTGTTCAAAAACACCTCCATGCTGCCCAGAGCTCCCTCCAGATCATTCATTCTGAGTAGCTCAATGCCCCAATAATAAAAGTATTCCGGATTTTCCGGGCTCTCTGCCATGGCTTGCTGAAGCAGCGTCCGATTGCGGCGCTTTTTATCCTGAGCGTCTATATTTTTGAGCAGATATCCGTAATGATGGACGTGAATATCCACCTGCCCGAGCTGCAGATCAGGATTACATTTCAACATGCCGGGCAAGATCTGTTCATGAATCCTCCCTTCAAAGCGGTATTCCGGCCGATTCCGAACCATTCGGAGCAGATGAACATCCTCCGTTCCGCCCCCTTCCACATGATGACAGAATGTCAATTGAATCCCCTCGATCTTCTGCTCACGGATGGCCTCCCGGTTCAGTAGCTCTTTGAGCTTACCAGCTTCATCTACCCCCATCTCTTCATCGGCATCCAGCCAGAGAATCCAGTCCCCTGTCGCTTCCTCGAATCCGCGATTGCGGGCATCCGCAAAACTGTCTTGCCATGGCATCGGGATGACTTTGGCTCCGTAGGCCCGCGCAATCGCTACCGTATCATCCGTGGATCCGGTATCCACAATAATAATCTCATCCACCATACCCTGAACACTGCCAAGGCATTTCGGAAGATACTTCTCTTCATTCTTCACGATCATACATAACGAGATGCTGGGCCCTTCCATACCCCACCTCTTCCTGAAATTCATCATTCCCTCTTTGGAGTACTGAGGTTCAACAGACAGAGCCACCCTCCAAAAGTTGGTTGAGCCTCTGAAGGGCGGCGTAGTTGACCCACCATCAGGTTCTCTCCTTAGCCCGATGGGAGCTGATGCTTTTCAAGATTAAGCTAGTTTAAATACACTGACCGTTGCTTCACTAAACGTAGTCACATTACCAGAAGAGTTGACTCTCAGTGACAAATTACCACCATTTGCTCCCGTTTCAATGATAGCACTTGCTGATAAATTAGTTTTATAAACAAGCCCCCCGGTTGGGTTATTAAATGGAGCACCGGTACCAGCTATAAGAACGCCATTCAGGGTTAAACTTGCTGCTGCATTAGTAGCTGGAGGAACTTCTGCATCAACCTCATAGTCTACATAGTATGCCTGATTAGCAGCCAGGTTGACCGAACCGCCTGGACCCGGCGTAATCGCTGTACCATTTTGTAAAATATTTGTGAGGGGGAATGTAGTTGAAGCGAAACTGTTAGTACTGAATGAAGCTCCAAAATCACGCAGATAATTCGCTGTAACGTTCGGAGCTGTAGGGCCTGTCACCCCCGTAGCACCCGTCATGCCAGTCAGCCCGGTCACCCCTGTGACGCCTGTTACACCAGTCGGGACGTCAATTCTTATCCTAACTAAATTCATCATGCGTAATTTTTACGTATAGTCTAGATAACCGCGTATTTACTGGGCTTTTTCAATCCCTTGAGAGTGATATCTCCTCCCCTTCGCCGCTCGCGGCGAGCGGGGGTTTACATCATTCTGTTTTTTCATCACACGTATTTACATCATTCTTAATTTCCATTCGCAGCCGGACACATGTCGAATGTCCCCAGTGTTAAAAGGTGTTATAACTCGT
>NZ_JBHHMI010000054.1:0-8446 GCF_042136365.1 Paenibacillus enshidis
TCATTTGAATCTGACGAGATTTGATATCTCATTTTTCGCTCCGCCATTTATTCTGTCATAGACACGAACCAAATGGCGGAGCGGATCGGTTTTACGATGTAAAACCTACTCACTCGTTGTTCAGTTTTCAAAGATCAAACTTCATAACCTGTCGTTTTGTGACAGCTATAAGATCATAACATGTCGGCTAGTGAATTGCAAGAAGTTTTTTTCAAGAAAATTAATCGAATCATTCTGCATTTCATTTTCGCCAAACGCTGTTTCAATGTCAGCCGTAATAATATATCACAATAAGTTTACCTTAATCAAGCTTTTTTTATAAATTAATTTATTAAAAATTGTGGAGCCCCAAACCTCTTCTATATTGGACTGGCCTTAAACACCTTCCAGGCCTTCAGGCCAGTGCAGTTCCACTCCATGCTCTTGAAGCAGCTTTTGATATTGGCATAGATGCTCGGAGGACCCCTTTATCTCATAAGGGTATTGATTGCTGCGTATTGCATAGACCGCCAATAAAGCTGCTGACTCCCCGATATTCCATTCCGTCGGGTGAAGCCTGTAGCATCCGTTGGCGATTTGGGTCATGCCGATATTTTTGCAGGCAGGGAGCAGATTTTTGATTCTAACCGGGATCAGTGAACCGAGCGGAATCTCATAAGGATAAGTTGGGATATAAAAAGAGCGCTGCGTTACCGTCGTCGGGTGAAGATCCAGATGGTAGCTGCCTACACCGACACTGTCCTTATATCTTTTGATGCCCGCATTCCCGCGCAGCTCCTTGCTGACATCATGCTCCGTAATAGTGTACAGCGCTTTGATCCGACGCGACTCGCGGATGTAAGGCGTTTTAGCCAAGCCATGCTTTGTGCCAAGCACTTCCCCCCACAGTCTGATTCCGGGATAACCTGTTCCGCCATCCATTCGCGGCGCCTCGGTTTGAAGCCAATAAATAAGCGCTAAAGTCAGGGATCGCGCACATCGCAAATGGCGGGCCCTTTCTTCCGGAGACACTCCTATAACGGGACCCAGATAATAATCATTTTGCGGCCAGTTTAATAAGGTGATCTCTCCTTCATAAAGCGGTCTGCTCAGCTGCGAAGGGTCCACAATCCGCCGGTAATCCCACAAAGACATGGTGCCATGAACATTCGGAAACATGGTGAACTTTTTCATTTTGGTCATATCATTCGCATCAGAAGCATGCCAGCTCAAGATAGGAAATGGTGAAAAGTCCGGCTTGTAGCTTTTCCAAAAAGAATAGTCATCCGGTCGGTCGATCACAAAATTACCGCCCTCGACATATTCCACTGCAGCTACATGAGTAATGGACTGCATATCAAGCGGATTGGCTTCCTTCATAGCATGCGGCTCTCCCGTATCGGAAGCAGACTCGGCTCCGGTTGCAAATTCTGCTCCGGCCAGCGGCAGCAGATCCCCACAATCCGTGGCATCAAGGTAGTAAGCCCCCCGGAGGAGGATTTCATCCCCTTTCCGGTTGCGAACAATTACAGAAGTAACCATATCTCCGCAAATTTCTGCTCTATGTATCTTGGTATGATAGAGAATCTTTAACCTGCCCGAATGCATATAGGGAGACAGCATATCTTCAAGCACACGCAAGGCCACCACCGGCTCATGGCAAAGACGGCTGACCCAGCCGTTGCCCGGGTTGAGCACCGGATTTTGGCGTGCTTCCTCGGTTAAGGGATAATTTACACGGTAATAATCACGCACCCGGTTTCGAAATTCCCGGTAAGAAGCCGTGCAGCCAAAGCTCTCAATCCAGCGGTGCTCATCAGGCGGAACCGCCTGGGATGTGAGCTGTCCGCCGATCCAGTCCGTCTCCTCCGTCATGATCACCTTCATACCTGCCTTGGCCGCCGCAAGAGCAGCTGCGGTTCCACCGAGACTGCCTCCGACGATAACCATATCCGCTTCATACAACCGTTGGTCCATAACCCCTAACAACTCCTTATGGATGATAGCTAACCGCAAGCCCAACTTCAAAAGTACGGTTCCAGGGCATAAAACAGTCCGTAATCTCCACCCTGCCATCCTCTCCGTTAATACGTTCCTTAATCGCCTGATTCAGCTTGGTCCGGATCAGAGCTGCAGCTTGACCACGCTGCCCATCCAGCATGAATTTACTCAGTCCCATCGACTCAACCACCCCGTTGTTCATCTCTGTGCGAACGAGTGAGCAGTAGCAGACATCCTCCGCATAACGCAACGCCAGGAAGTTCAAATGGCCGGCAGTACGCCCGTAATGAAGAAACAGCATGGATTGCGCGAGGACGGTCCCCAGCGTGTTCGAGCTGGTATTCCATCCGGCATAACCTGCCAGGGAGAACAGCATGTTTTTCTGGCGCAGCAGCCGCATCAGCTTCAGGTCCCCTCCATTCGCATATCCGACATCCGCAACAGCCACCGGCTTGCCCTCATGGAAGAGCATGTATCCCCCGAATTCGGCAAGCTCGGCAATATTTCTGAGGACATCATATCCAGCCATGGGTTGCCTCTGCACAGCCGCCTCAGACATGGTGTCCCCTGGCATGTTCACAAGCAGCACCATATCCGCTTCGGCAGCAGACGGCACAATCAGCCCGCCCGCAGCCAACACCTGATACTTCAGGGACTCATAAAAATAACGATCCTCATACAATGGGGTAACAAAAGCTCCCTGCAGCGATGACAGCCGCGGATAGATCAGGGGTATCCGGCCTGTATCCGTATTTACCATTCTGGCAAGCAGCGTACATCCCACTTCATCCGCACCCGGATACATATATACGCGAAGCTCCAGCTCCAGATCAGCAATCCGCCCCCTGATCTCCTCTTGATCCCTGGCGGTATATCCGTAAGGAGCCGAGTCATCCTGCGGTATAATCAAAAATTCGATGACCCCCTCCGCAACAAGCTCCAGAGCTGCCCGGTTTATCGCCGCATTGATTGCCCGTCGTCCCAGATAATCGTCCAGCACGTCAGGAGGAAGCCGAAGATCAATGTCCTCCAGCTCGGCCAGTTCATCATCTGCTGCAAGTCCGAGCTCCTTGCGGTGGCTGATGAAGCCTTTGCGGAAAATTTCCCGGCCCCATTCTTCATAATAATCCGGCTCCTCTTCGGCCGATGAATACTGCGGACACCGCATGATGAGCTGGAAAGCGTAAATCCTGAGCCCAGGATGATCCGCCTTCAAGCCGCGCAGCCTGGTCAAACGTTCAAGCACTTGCTCTTCGTGCATCCCATGCAGCCGGGAAGGAACAATGCCTCCGTACAGCAGCGTATCCAGGGCCAACACAGCTCCGTGTGCGCCTTCTGCGGCTTGCTCCAGCCAGGCCCATAAGCGGCTGGTGTCGCCTGGTGCTTTCTTGCGGCCCATCATATCCAGCGGAGGACGCTCAGGCGTATAATCCGTCCCCCTAGCCAGCATAAAAGGAAACTCATAATTGCAAGGCCGCTCATCCAGTGGCATGAATAGAATGCGTTTGCCGTTCTCCACCTTTACGCTTCCCACCCCTGATCCACCCGCCTCTCTGCGATTTAACATGCACCCTTAACACTTAACCCTTAACCGCTCCTGCCAAACCTTCCATATAATACTTCTGGGTAAAAAGAAACACGAAAATAATCGGCAGCACCGAAATGATCGTACCAGCAGCAATCCAGCCGAAATTATAGGCAAACTGGCCGTTCAGATAGGTCAGGGCAGCCGCGAGCGGATACAGCCCGGGATCATCCAAAATCACGATCGGCCATATAAAGCTGTTCCAGTACCCCATCACCTCCAGCAGCGCAATGACAGCGATAGCCGGTTTTACAAGCGGCAGCACAAGCTGCCACCAGATGCGGAATTCGGAAGCCCCGTCCATTTTCCCCGAATCTCTTACATCCACAGGAATATTCAAAAAGGTTTGCCGCATCAGAAAAATATTAAAGACAGACACAGCGGACGGAAGAACCACACCCAAATAAGAATTGCCGAGATGCAATGCCTGAATGGTCAGATAATGGACAATGATGGCCGTCGAGGCCGGAATAATCATGGTGGCAATAAGCAGGCCAAAAACGAGATTCCTGCCCCGGAAGCGGAATACCGCCAGCGGATAACCGGTCATACAGGCCAAAATGATATTCAAGGCGACACCAAGGACAGTAATGACGACTGTGTTGTATACATACTGTGGAAAATTCATGAACTGCCATACCTGCGCGTAATTAGCGAAATCGATAAAGGTCGGAAAAATGGCCGGCGGAGTGGAAAACACGTTGCGTCCCGGCATCAGCGATACACTTAACAGCCACAGAAAGGGCCCGGTCATAAACAAGGCGAGCAGGATCAGAAGGGCATACATAAGGAGCATGTAAAAGGTTTTTCTGACCAGACGTCCCTTCTTCACAGCAGCCCGGGAATCAGACGGTTCACGTGTACGAAGCTTCATATCCGAGGTATCCATCAGTAGGGATTGACACCGCCTTTCCTGTTCAGCCGGAACACAATGATGCTCAAAATGCCAAGAATCACACTGACGATCAGGCCGAGCGCTGAAGCATAGCCAAACTCAAACTGCTGCATTCCTTTTTGAAAAATGTACAGGCTCGACGTTAAGGTGGAGGTGCCAGGCCCTCCATTTCCATTGGTCAGGATATACACCTCATCAAATACCCGCAAAGCAGACATTAACGAGATCAAGGTGCAGAACAGAATGTAAGGTCTGAGCAGCGGAATCGTAATCGCCAGGATCAGCCGCCATCTGCTGGCTCCGTCCACTCTGGCCGCTTCATACAAATCAGCCGGAATGTTCTGCAGTCCTGCCAGATAGAGCATCATATAATAGCCAAGACCCTTCCACATCGTGATGAACATCATGACATACAGCGCCGTGGAGTTGTTGGACAGCCAGTATATCTGTTCACTGAGGATGCCTGCCCGGGCAAGCAAGTAGTTCACCACCCCGTTATTGCCAAGCAGCCAGCTCCAGATCAGCGCCACAGCCACCATCGATGTCACCACAGGAATATAATAAGCTGTCCTGAAGACTTTGATGCCGGGAATACGGGTATTGTTCACAAGTACAGACATGAGGATGGAGAACACCTGAATAAACGGAACGATCAGGACATACACGAGCGAGTTCCACAACGAGATCAGGAAATTACGGTCTGCAAAAGCTTTTCGGAAATTATCCAGCCCGACATATTCCGTCTGCGAAATGACCGAATAATTCGTCAGTGACAGCGGAATCCCGTAAATGATCGGCCAAAATACAAACACGGCCAAAAGGATCAGACCTGGCGTCATAAACGCCCAGGCCGCAAAAGACTCGGTGCGCAGCCATTTATGCATAACGGTTCACCTCCTGCTTGGCGGACATTTATGGATTACTACTGCTGCAAAATCCCGTTCACTTCCTGCTCGACCTCGCCCAGCGTCTTCTGTGCATCCTGACCGTTTAGCAAAATATTTTGCAGGCCACGCGCGATGGCCGAGTTCACGTCCTGCGCATTTGGCACGCCTACCATGTAATCCGTAGCTTTACCAAGACTCTGCGCCGATACCACCTTCGCCTGAGCCTCAAGCGAACCGTCGGTCTCGCTGAAGAACGGGTCCTGTATAGAGGCCTTGGTGGACGGGAGCGTATTGGCTGCCTTGGAAAAGGACGTCTGGTTCTCCGCATTGGTCACAAATGCCGCAAATTCCACCGCCTCTTTCGGATACTCCGACTTTGCAGGCACAACCAGATTCATCGAATTGGAGAGACGCAGGTCACCCTGACCTGTTGGAAGCGGGACGGCAATCGTATTTTTGTATACATCAGGAGCCGCTGTTTTGATGAAATTGATGAATGTCGGCCCGCCCAGCTGGAATGCGGTCTGCTCCCCGGAATAATACTGAATCTGTTTGGTGAAATTAGCATCTTCCTTAATAATTACCCCTTCATCCATCAGCTTCTTCATATTACTGATCATGGTCACCGCTGCAGGTGTATTAAAGGCGGCTGCCGTTTTATCCTCCGTCAGAATCGAAATCCCCTCGATTGGGAATAGCTTGGATACGAGCTGCTGGGCGTAGCCGGCCTTGCCTGTCTTGGCTTTCACCTGGCGTCCCCACTCCGCCAGCTCTTCCCGGGTCGTCGGAGGATTGGACGGGTCCAGGCCGGCCTCCTTGGCGATTTTGGTATTAATGAACAGCACCTCGGTACCCGTGTACCAGGGAAGGGCATACGCTTGGCCATCGATGACTGTGGAATTAAAAATACCTTCAAAATAAGCACCCTTCTGCTCATCGTTCAAATATTCGTTCATATCAACAACAGCCCCTTTGGAGCCCATTTGGCTGGCGAACTCTGTGTTAAGATTAACCACATCAGGGCTGCTGCCGCTGGCAATGCTGGTCAACAGCTTGTCGGTTATGGCATCATAAGGGTAATCCTTCCATTCAATTTTGACATTCGGATGACTCTTCTGATACTCAGCGATCAGAGCATTGAAGTAATCGTTAAAGGTCGGTTGGAGCGCAATCGTCCAAAACTCCAGCGTAATGTCTTTATTCCCCGCATCTTCCGTCGATCCGGATTGTCCTCCTCCACCGCAGCCGGTGGCCATAATGGACAGCAGCAGGATACAGCAAAACGTGAATAGCAGGCCTCGGTGTTTCTTTGACACAGTGCAACCCCCTCAACTTGAATTTTGGATCACAAATTGTACAGGTAATAAAATGGTTAAAAAACCTCTTATGCCCAAAATTATAACATCATATTTTACAAAAAGAATCATTTTCTTTGATTTAGTAAAAAAAGTGCCCCCCGCGAGAGACACCTGTAATAAGCACAGTATACTTCATATGTGCACTTCATTTGGCTTTGGGCATCGCCTTTCCTGCCTGACGGCGGGAATACCATTGAAATCCGAATTTCAGGGTGCCAGCCACCACAAAGTAAATAAACAATACCCGAAAAAGCTGGTAGCCGGACACAAACAGCAGATCAGCCCCCACTTCATGTGCCATTATCCCCATCTGGTCCATGCCTCCGGGGGCCATGCTGAGGAAAGCTGTGGCCGGGCTGACATGGTGAACGGCTTCCAGCCATTTGGCCAGGCCCATTGATCCG
This sequence comes from Paenibacillus enshidis, assembly GCF_042136365.1. Classification (NCBI taxonomy): domain Bacteria; kingdom Bacillati; phylum Bacillota; class Bacilli; order Caryophanales; family Paenibacillaceae; genus Paenibacillus; species Paenibacillus enshidis. The sequence goes on from NZ_JBHHMI010000054.1 coordinate 7,110, forward strand.
AGGATCAGAATCAAGCCACCGGTTACGGCCATGATTACCGTTTTGGTTTTATTTTTCAAATTCTCGGGATGCAGCAGCAATCCCACATAAGTGCCGATCATAAATTGCGACGCGTTCAGCAGACTGTCCGGGAGGGCTGGCCCCTTCAAACCGGCAATCTGAGCGGCGGCCGTTCCGATCAGGGGGCCAAGCATAACCGCAGTCGGAAGCCCGATTTTTTTGCTCGCGCAGGCGCAGACAACACAAAGGGGCACAAATATAAACATACCCGGAAAGAGCCCGGACCAGGCAGCCGAGGACTGGCGCACCGCTTCCACAGCCGCCGCAGCTTCCGTACCCCCATACACAGGGCTGAACAACAAAAACGGCACGCAAAACGTAATCATAATGAGTCGCGTAACCTGCATAAAAGTAACAATCGTTATATCGATACCCTTAACCTCGTCCGCCAGCACCACCATTTGTGTCAGCCCACCAGGAATGCTGCCTGTCATCAAGGTCGGAAAATCAACATCCGTCAGCTTGTAGAACAAGTAGGCGACCAGCACGCAAAATGAGATCAGCACAACCGTCATCAGCAGCATGGACGGCAGCTGATAGGCTGTCTGCACCAGCGTATCCACCGTCAGAGTCAGTCCGATAGCATACCCGATGATTCCGATTCCCGTATCCCTTACCGCGGGAGACCACCACAAGGGCAGCTTGAGCACCTTAGCTCCGATCAGAGCCGCCGTCATCGGCCCAAGCAGCCAGGGTATCGGGGTATGCAGGATGGTAAACAGGGAGCCTCCGAGCAACGAGACGGCACATGTCAGGAAAAAACGCCCCCATTGGGTCAGCCGGATTTCCTGCAGCCTCAATTTCGCAACCCTTCCGGCATTCCGTTCCAGCTCCGATTCATCCCCATATCATATTCCTCCTTATTCTGTGACAGAAAGGCACCTGCCCATTTTTTCTCTCCGGCTTGTAGAGTTCGTTCAATATTATACATCACATATACAAGGGAACGGCGTATCAGGCGGATTTTTCTTATGGTCGTCCCACGGAAAACCAATGAAAAAGAGGCTGCCGCTTGGGGAGGCCACTGAAAAACATAGCTTTTCTGAGGGACAAAAGAGAATTCATCAAAAATGACGGCATTCATTCAGAAATACGTGAATGAGTGCCGTCATTTTGCTTGCTGTCATGGGATAGGAGGAGGATCATTCCTCCATCAGCTTCAATATTCGTTTTAGGTTCACTGCAAATATGGCCATCGCCCCTTGGATTTCCATGCCAACCAGACCCGAGGAGGATGCAATATCATACCCGTGTCTATGTTTAAGTTCACTATTCTT
>NZ_JBHHMI010000055.1:0-5793 GCF_042136365.1 Paenibacillus enshidis
CGAAAAAAAGAGACAACCTCCTCATAAAAATGAGAAGTTGTCTCTTTTTGGACTTTAGGGACTTTTTCAGTGGCCTCCGCAGAAGCGGGGTCTTTTTTTGGCTTGTCCCAGATTTTTGCCAGTTACTCACAGAACGGAATAGGGTACTATTTTAAAGTATCGGAAAGTAAAAATCCGTAGAAACGGCTTCCTGATATCACAAGAAAGAAGCCCAGGAGGTTGCTATGAATCCCGAGATTTCACGGAATCATACACAGCGGACGAGAAAGCTGCGGCCGCGCTTGCGGAAGCTTGCCGCTGTCGTACTGGCTGCCTTGCTTCCAGGGGCGGGTCATCTCTTTATGGGGCAGTTTATCAGGGGTGTAACTTTTATTCTGCTGCTGCTTCTGGATATTTCAGCCATGCTGTACGTATCCTCAGCAGTGATGCGGATCAATGTGCCGCTGCTTGTTCTATTGGGTATGTTCATTCCTGTTCTTTATTTTTATAACGTCTATGATGCGCTTCAGTCGGCAGATTATATTATTCTTCATAAACGCAAACCCCGGCGGGTCACGATTCACAGTCAGTCCGGGCAGGAACGAAACCGGTACGAGGTGTGGGAAACGGGAATTTTGTTTTCCTTGCTGCTGGTAGCGGGTGGAGCCTTGATGATTCTTTTCCGGATGAGACCACGCTGGCTGGAGTATTTTTTTGCAGACTACGGATTTTATCTGTTGGCTTTTTTGCTGGTTATCATTGGAGTCCTCATGTTTGTCCGTGAGCTTGGGGTATCCCTCCGGCGGGGCAGGTCCTCCCGGAAAGGAGGGACATAACGCTATGCAGCGTAAAATCAGAGTAGGGCGGTACACCGCCTCCCTTCTTCTTCTATCCGTGGGGGCTTTGTTATTTACAGATCTGATGCAGGGCACTGACTATATGATGGAATTGCTGACATGGTGGCCTTTGCTCTTCGTAGGCCTGGGGCTGGAATATTTTCTTTTTTGCTGGCGAACTGTACGCAGATCGGATGTTTTAAATAAAAGGAAACGGCTTTTCAGACTCGATCTAAAAGGCTTGCTGCTGTCGGTGCTCCTGTGTGCTTCCGTTTTTATAGTAACCCAGCAGGAGCATTACATGTATTTATGGAATAGGGTCAGCCTTAATCTGACTGCTGCGTCCATGGACTTTAGTGAGGAGAAAGGCAACCGCATGGATAAAGGCAGTGTGCTTGTACCAGTCGGAATGCAGACGTCGGAGCTGCTGGTCGAGGGGGTCAACGGGGATATTACTGTACGCAAAGCAGCGGTTCAGGATGTGGAGGTTCACACCACGATGTGGGTTGATCAAGTGACTGCGGAGGAAGCCAGGGCGATTGCTGAAGCCTCTTCGCTGCAAGCTACAAATGGCAATACGATTCGGATCTGGACGTCGGCGCAAGGGTATGGGGCATCTGGCAAAAGGCAGCCGCTGATGAATATGGAGATCGTACTGCCGGAGGACCGCCGTTTCGATATGGACATTCGGACATCTAACGGAGACATAACGCTAACCGGAGTAAATGCGATCCATTCCATATCCTTGCAAAGCGGCAACGGCAGCCTTGCGGTCAACGATGTGATAGGGGATATACGGGGAACGACGTTAAACGGGACGGTTAATGTCCATGGGGTTACGGGTAATATGGAAATGAGTACCAACCGCGGCAATATGCTTGCGGGAGATATTTCGGGCTCAACCACGCTGAATACGCTCGTCGGTGACATTCAGGCTGCCAGAACGGAAGGGGATATTAAGGTTGATACCAAAAATGGCAATATCGGCATCAACGGCGCCTCATGGAATGTGGATGCCAGCTCATTGAATGGGGGTATCGCGGTACAATCCAACAGGATTGGTGGCAACTGGAATATATATAGCGCAGTAGGAGATATTACACTTCGTTTGCCTGTTCTCGGAAGCTTCCGGCTGGAGGGCTCAAGCAGCTACGGCGATATTTTTGCTGATGTTCCCTTTGAGGTGGATGGGAAGAAGGTGTCCGGACAGGTTGGCGATGGACAGTATAGCTTGCTGGTGGAAGGCAACAGTGATCTTACGGTGCGTTCCTCTGAGATGTCACAGCCTGAGCTCGCACCTTCTCTTGAGACGCCGGAGGAAGCAGGAACGCCGCGTTGACAAAAATCTTGGGTTCACTTTACAATGTCTTTAATACCTAGGATCAGGAACAAATTAAGGCGGTGGGCATGATGGCAACACGTGTCGAGCATGCGTTGCGACAATTGAAAAATACCGGTGTACGCATAACGCCCCAGCGCCATGCGATATTGAATTATTTAATGGAATCCATGGGGCACCCTACGGCTGACGAAATCTATCGCGCGTTGGAGCCTCAGTTTCCAAGCATGAGCGTTGCAACAGTATATAACAATCTGAAGGTCTTCCTTGAAGCGGGTATGGTACATGAATTGACGTATGGAGACAACTCCAGCCGTTATGATGCCAATATATCGGACCATTATCATATTGTGTGTGAGAAATGCGGCAAGATTGAGGATTTCGGCTACCCTTCCCTGCTGGATGTAGAGAAGTTCGCGGCTGAGGAAACGGGCTTTGAAGTCCATGGACACAGGCTTGAACTGCATGGACTATGCAAATCTTGCAGGTAGACACCAGCTTCCCTTAAAATGAAACGTGTGGAAATTCATGTTTGAATGAATTTTCGCACGTTTTTTATTTTCACTGCTATATGCGACACTGTGATCAGATGGGGGATTATTTTTGTCCAGAATGAAGCGGAAAGATAGGCATAGACAGCGGCAGGGGCGTAAAGGAATTGTCGGTTTACTGTTGATTGCAGCGGGTGCCTGCACAGCAGCGGTATTATGGTGGGGGAATCCACTGCACGAAAAACCGGATTGGCAGCCGGACAAGCCTATTTTTATTCAAGGAAAAATAACAGAGTATACAGCGGAGGGCACAGGGGAAAATCTGATGCTGCCGCTTTCGTTTATAGAAGAATTTATTGATGATTCCGTGCGTTACGAAGCAAGCACAGAATCGGTAGTTATGGCTACTCGCCAGCAGGTTCTTTATCTGTCCGAGGAGCAGGAAAAAGGGGAGCTGAACGGGGAGGCATATAAGCCCGGCAGGGCAGTTGCCGAAATCAACAATGAGATATACGTGCCGTATGATTCGGTTGAGGAGATTTACGGCACTGAAATGCAGGAGGATACCACGACCGGGGCGGTCATGCTTATGAGGGCGGGGGAAAGTGTGGACCTTGGCAAAGTGCAGGTGCAGGGACGCAGTTCCAGTGTTGCACTGCGGACAAGGCCATCCAACTATGCTCCTATAGTAGAGGATATGACCCAAGGGACGGCATTACAGTTATGGAAGCGGGAGAACGGCTGGTACTACGCCCAATTGGATAACGGTTATACAGGGTATGTACAGTCGGATCATGTCACCCTGGATGGAACGCGAAAGGTGAATGCGGGGGAAGAGAGCTTGTCTGTGTCGGAGAAGAAGTGGAAAGGCAAAGCTGTAAATCTGGCTTGGGAAGCGGTATATTCGCGCAATCCTGACACTTCCAGTATTGGTTCGCTCCCGGGAGTCAATGTGGTGAGTCCGACCTGGTTCAGCATCGCAAGTGAAGAGGGAGAGATCGAAGATAATGCGGATCCGCAATATGTGTTGTGGGCGCATCATCGCGGTATGGAGGTGTGGGGGCTGCTCAGCAACGGTTTTGATCCGGATATCACCTCCGGCGCTTTATCCACGTATGAACGGCGTATGGGGATCATCCAGAAGACCATCGCTTTAGCCAAGCAGTATGAGCTCGATGGCATTAATATCGATTTTGAAAATGTGTATACCAAGGATGGGGCCAATGTGACCCAATTCATAAGAGAACTGAAGCCGCTGGCGCGGGCCAATGATCTGATTTTGTCGATTGATGTAACCCCAAAATCCGATAGCGAGCTATGGTCGGTATTTCTGGATCGTGCTTCTTTAGGGAAAATCACGGATTATATGATGATAATGGCGTATGATGAACATTGGGCATCCAGCCCAGAAGCTGGATCGGTGGCTTCCCTTCCATGGACTGAGACCTCGGTTAGACGGATTATTGACGAGGATGGCGTTCCGCCTGAAAAATTAGTGCTGGGTATTCCTCTGTATACACGGGTATGGTCTGAGGAGGAGAAGGACGGGGAGACTAAAGTAAGCTCCAAAGCCATCGGCATGGAGAGCGCGGCCGAAATTTTGAAGGAACATAAGCTTAAGCCTCAGTTTTTGGAGAAAGAACAACAGAACTATGTTGAATATGAAGAGGACGGTGTGCCCAAAAAAATATGGCTGGAAGATAAGAGCTCATTGAAGGCCAGAGTGAAGCTTGCACAATCCCTTCAATTGGGGGGCATCGGTGTTTGGAATCGCAATTTTGCAAGTGATGATGCCTGGGATGTGCTGAAAACGTTCAATACAAAGTAAAAATTTTGCAGGAATACATGTTCCAGTTTGAAGTTAAGTCTGCTTGGTTAAGAAGGAAATGGGGTGCGTGTGTAGAATATTATTATAAAACTTTTATATAGCGGTGTGTCCGCTTCATTGTTATGGAGGGTGACGTGCAGTTAACTAGTTTGGATTTGCTGTCCGTTGATTTGTTAGAGAAGGATGCCATCGGTGCCATAGCATATCGAAAGTCAGGGAATCACTTTGTAGGGTCTATAATTCATGATTTTGAAGCATTTATATTGATTGTTTGTGAGTCTGACACACCGGAGAGACCGCTTAAGCACGTAAAGATTGGAGAACTGCGGTGCCAGATCCTTTGCGCTTCTTTATCGTGTATCTGGTATTGGCTGATTGACGGAGAACAGTATGATCTGGTGTATTACTTGCTGGAAGGTGATATTATTTGGGAAGCTGGCAACAAGATACAACTCCTGCGTCAGGAAATCAGGGAATTTGACGGTCAAATGCGTGAACAGAAGCTTTTCCATGAGTTTGCTCGTTTTCTTAAAGATTATGTGAATGCCAAAAGGTATCTTAAGGAAGGCTCTGTGCTTGATGCTTATCATAGTGTTCTTAAGGCTCTTCAGCACTGGGCAAGTATCGAGGTCATCGAACGCGGCATCATGCCATCTCAAAATGTGCTGAATCAGGTCCGCTCAATGGACAAATCGGTCTATAAGCTGTATGAAGAGCTGATTATCAGTACCGAGACAGTAGAACAGCGGATTGAGCTTGTTTTGCTGGCCTGCGAATTTTCGGTCATGTCCAAGATGGCGGATTGTTCCGCTCTGCTGTTTAAAATACTCCGGAGCCGCAGCGAACCATGGTCAATGCATGAACTGCTTAATCATCCGGAATTGAAACATGTTCAGTTCGAGCTTCCTTTGGTTCTGCGCAAGCTGGTTTACCGTTCTTATATTAAAGAAACCACGGTGCGGAGAGCGTTTTCCAATGAATATGCAAGAGAGCTGTGTTATACAGCCAATTAGTTAATTAAATGAGGAGAGGGCTGTTAATATGGAACGGCTCTCTTTTGTTTTTATAAGGGATTGCGGGTTGAAAGATTAAGCTGAATAAAAGGTTGACTGTTCAGCAAAATACATGTTAAATTAAAATTCGCCTTTGCGTTATTACGGATTAAACATAACAACAACTTACATGCGTGAAAAAAGAATAAAAAAAGTTGTTGACGTAATGTGAAAGGCTATGATATATTATAAAAGTCGCCGCTGAGATGCGGTGATGATGAAAAGCAAGTGTTTGATCTTTGAAAACTGAACAACGAGTGAGTAGGTT
>NZ_JBHHMI010000056.1:0-4442 GCF_042136365.1 Paenibacillus enshidis
GCTGTAGTATAAAGGTTATCCCTGTATCAGCTGATTTAAACTCTTGGCAGTAAACCAATTACACTAAAGTTGAAACATTCCCCTTCCTTTCGGTCACTCACTGAACACATTGTGAAATTATTGATTTTCCTGAGGTCAATTACAATGCAGATATGGTTCCAATCTTCCATATAATAGAATTGGTAGTTTCTTTGGATGCAATAAATGATGGATATGATAAACTCCCATTATCAAATGGATCGTCGTATAATTCTCTATCCAGTATTTCATCAGCTCTAGAACCTACTATCAGGTGATCTCCATCAACTGCATCAAGCCAGTAAGACCAAGTAGCATCCATTCGTTCTCTCCAGGAGTCTGGAAACTCAGTCATTTTCATCCTTGCAATTATTAATTGATCCCTCTCCTCATTAACCCAATATTTCTTTTTAAGTAGTTCTTCTATCTCCTCCGTTATTTCATATATACAAGATTTATCTGTCCATGATTCGTTTGATAATGAAGATCTTAAGATAAGCTTAATACGTCATACTTTTAGTAATTTTATTCTAAATGATAGGGGGATGGCTTTTTTCATTGCTCAAACCATAGACTATGATCATGATACGGATAATAAAAAGATTGTAAAAGATAAAGAATTGTTGAAAAAGCTTGAGTTATGTGGATTCTCGCGTATTTTTAATTCTGTTGTTAAGGATTTGATATTAGAGATAGAAGTATACAAGCTCCAAGCTTTATGATTGTGCAGAAATCATAAAGCTTGGCCAATCATCTTTATTATGTGATAGATGACAATTTTCAGAAGGGTGATTGATGTAAATGTCTAAAACCTACCGTGTAGAAGGAAGGCAGATTGCCTATATTTTGAGGGGCCTATTCATTATTATTGGACTTGCTATTTATTTCAGCATTCCAGGATTGCATTGGGGATTCTTTTTCGGAATCCTCATTGCTTCAGTGATAGTAGCAGAAATCCTTGGGGCTGCCTGGACACGGAAAAGACGTAAAAAAAAAAATATAGCAATAAGTCGACGAATAAAAAGACAGGTAACACAGTATCAAGGCGATCAACCAAGGGCTGTAGGAGCGATGAGATCATACTAACAAGCCGCCTGGACGATTTATCGGGAGCAGAGTTTGAACGGCTGCTTGCTCTTTACTTTCGAGACCAGGGTTATACAGTGAATGAAGTTGGTGTAGGGGGTAATGACGGTGGAGTAGATCTTGTGATTATCGATCGTCGTGGTGAGAAAACGGCTGTACAGGCCAAGTGTTACGCTGATCATAATCTTGTTCCTGTGATGACTGTTCGTGAGCTGGTTGGAGCTAAGCGTAATCACGACTGTATTCTTTCGTTGCTTGTCACTACATCAGATCTTACTGCTCCAGCAAAGAAGGAAGCAGAACAGTTCAAGGTTGATTATTGGCATGGGGCTCTCGTTGAGCAGAAACTGAAGGCATGGGGAAAATGGCAACCAAGCAAGAAGCGTCGTCCTGTTGAAAAGAGTAAAACTGCGGCAAAGTCGGAGATAATGAAGGCAAGACAGGAAGTAGCGGCAGGATCAAGTATAGTGACATGCAAGTGTGGTGCTCCTATGGTACGAAGAAAGAATAAGCAAGGAGCTGAATTTTGGGGCTGCAGTAACTTCCCAAGATGCCGAAATACGAGAGCTATTTAGCAAAATATAAGGATCGAAGGATATACTATTGAAAAATGACCCGGTGCTTTCTCTGCAACAGTAGCTAATCTGAACACAAATGAGTATGTATCGTTGGAAGTAATCGAAAAGTTTGCAGTTTAACGGCTCCTAAAGATTCGGGGTTTTCTAAGTTCGATAGCAATATTTTCTTGACCCGTATGGTAGACAATATTGTTGCCTTTACATTTAAAGAGCTCTTTGGTAGCTTCAGAAGGGGCCTGAATAGCTCGTACAAGAGCAACCTCGTCAACGTATTGAATATTATCTTCAATGTGCGAATCCAGGATTTTGAGCAGGACGTATTGTTCAGGATAAATCGTACGAACCTTTTGCCATTGCATTGCTATCACATCCTTTGGATATTTTCTGTTCAAGTGTAAATAACGAATTATACCGCTCCCTTGAACGAAGTGATGGCTGAATTATAAAAGCTCGGATAATCTTTTGAAGTTACTCGTCAAGTAAGAAAATTAATAAAAGTCCGTTAAACGGCCTTCGTCCTGATTAATTGGACTGAGGTTAACTTTGCCTGAAAGCATCCTGTCTTCATATTGAAGTGGCGCCAAATAAACCGTCAGCGTTTTTTTATATGACCGGCTTGGGCTTCAGCGCGTATTATACTCAGGCAACAATTACAGAGCTATGCTCTTCCAAAGTGCTTGGAGTACGCTGGTCTCGACTTGGAAAAATATCGGTTGTAATAAGGAGCAGTAGCGTAATGAATAGATTGCCTAGCAGCTTCACTACCAGTACCGGGATGCATTTTTTTTGGCAATCGAAAAGTGCTGAGTTTTGCAGCGATGAAATCTGTCAATATGCAGCAACAAGTAAGGTTTATGCATAGGTTTGACATGGAGACTCTATGGGTATGATTCACTGCGAAGGGGCGAAGCCACAGGCTTCGCAGAGGCTGGTGCGGACATATACAAGCGACCACATTCCAATACTGGAAAGTGGTCGCGTTTGTGTCTATTTTATGCAGTCAGGTGAAGCTTAAGATTAGTCCAGGATTTCCCAACCATTGCCGGTGTGTGCTCTTTCTACAACGCCATTGCCCGAAATGAAACGGATTTTAGAACCGTCCTGCAATGTGTATTCCAGGAATGGGAATCTAATTTGATAGCGATCATAGCGGCTTCCGTACAAAGTGATCTGATTGGCTACAGTGCTCATTCCATTAATACCATCTCTAATCACAGTTTCAGTTTTCACACCAGTGCCTGCTCCAAATAGGGCAATTGCAAGAGAGGTGATACCCGTTGCCACCCCTATGGGAGTGCTTGTATAGAAAACAAGAGCCAAAACGGTTACTCCAATTGATGCCAGACTCGTGACGAGAACTTCTTTATTAGGGTTACCGGTACTAAATTTCCCCTGATTTCATGCCTGCTAGGTGCTACACTTTCATCTTGATTAACTTGAGTACCAGGAAGCGTAATATAATTCCTTATATTTTCATGTTTTGTGATTTTCTAATTGTCAATATCAACACAATTTTTTCCATTTTTGTGCGTCTAATACAATGTGACTTACTAAATCATAAAAATAGGATGGTGTAAAATGTTTAGGAAATTAGTGAACGCATTTGCGGCGTTTTCCCTAGTTGTACCACTGATTTTGAGCAACACATCTTATGCTGCAGCCAATGTATCTGTGGGATTGAATATTAATGGGGTTTTAGTGAATGATCAAAAACCTAAAGTGATTAATCAGACTACTTTTGTTCCAATTCGAACTGTTACCTTACTTCCTGGTCTACAAGTTGCTTGGAACAACAAGACAAAAACGGTCACGGTTACAAACTCCAATACCAAGGAAAAAGTAAGTCTGGCAGTAGGGAACAAAATCGCTTCAAGAGGAAATGATAAGATCAGCTTAAGTTCGCCAGCCCGCATTATCGACGGAGTTACCTACGTCCCTTTTCGTTTTATAGGCGAGGCATTTGGTGCTACGGTAAAGTGGGATAATGTTTCGAAATCCGTGGCCATCTACAACACCGATCCTTCTGTAATCGCAAACTTGAAAAGCGATGACTTAAAAACTGCGAGAACTGCAGCTCTCAAATTACCGAGAATATCGTTTAATGAAGAGTTCACTACTTCGGATGAATCGCACTCAACCACATACTATTTTCCTTATGGTGAAGCTAATAGGTTTTTCATAAGCGATCAAGGAGTAACTCAATATTTAGAGATCAAGGATAATGCAGCTTGGGTCATATGGGAAGGTGTTGTGAGTTCTTCTGCTACTAATAAAGCAGATATTATACCCAATATTGTTGAAGCGGTCAGCAAAGAACGGGGGGATCGGCCGGATATTACCGGCAAATTGAGTTACTTTGTTGATTTGTGGATGATGGAACAAGTTCGGTATGGAACGATTGATGAAAACGGAACGAATACCCAAATTGGAGAAACTACAGTAGATGTGTCTAACAGTGTGATCTTGGAGATCCCAGGCGAACAACGGGTAAATTAATTTTTTACTGAAGAATTCCCCCTTTAAGTTTAAGAGTTGTTACGAATAAGCGAAAGAAACCCTGGTCACCTGTAGGTGATCAGGGTTTCTTATTTGATTTTATTTAAGAGAAGCGTAGTAAATCCCACTTCCAAAGGAAGCTTCACCTACGGTATAATCTTCCGGAGTCGGAGTTGTGGATTGTCAACCAATGTCAACAGGTTAGCGACACACGATGCTAAAGGTCAACAATTGTTCTTGCGATTATGATGGAATTTGGATTTT
>NZ_JBHHMI010000057.1:0-3870 GCF_042136365.1 Paenibacillus enshidis
TACTTCTATTCGGTTTACAGTTTTATATAACATTCGTCAAAAACTTACACGACAAGTTTTTTGCAACAGTCAAGTAATTAATTTGTTTTTATGCGGGTAGCACGAGATTCAACCTTTCTTTAGCGCCCATTCTATCAATATTTCTTCTGTAACACTTAGAGTATGTGTCTTTTTAATGTGTTTCAAATAATGTTCTTTTTCATCCTCTGGAAGTATGCTACAAGCAATAAGGAGTGCCCGTCGGCTCCATGGATCGAGTCCAGAGTAACTCTCCTTTAACTCTCGGATCCATGAAGAAGCCTTTGCCTCATAAGCAGCAAATATAATTTTTCGTTTGATTTCAGGAGCCGAATTTTGAAATAGTTCTAATAATTTTGTAAGATGATTCAAATTAGAATTGCTTGCAAACAGATTCACAATAGCTATATAAAAATATTCATTAGCATTAATTAATGGATCTTCTAGAATCTTCATTAAATTGTCACCTAGAACGAGAAAATCATCTTCAAAATATTCGCTAGCCGATATGAGATAATGACAAATATCGCTAATTGCAGGCATTAAGCGATTAATGTTTTTAATTGTAAACTCTATACCGGTAGGAATTCCTAATTGGCTGAGTCTGCGATAAAACCATCTTATTTTCTTAAAGTCGGGATCATCGATTTCAAGATATTCTTCAATTAATTCCTCTATATTTTCTGCAGAAAAACAATCTATTTCATCATCATTTAAACGTCTATAATTAAACGCCTGGTAAAGTCCAGCTGTATACTTTTTAAGTACTTTTATCATCTTATCTTCATTCTCGTTCATAGGGTTATCATTTAGCATTTGTTCACAATAAGGTATGAAGTCTTCGGTTGTTAGGATTTTTGTTTTCTGCTTTTGTAAAATCAATCTTTGCTGTTTATCAAGTATACCCGCCATATTGTATATAGCGATCTTTGCTTCCTTCTCAGTGTTACAGAAAACAAATATATCATCAGCATATCTACAAAAGTCCACACCTCTTACAGACAAGCTATCATCAATTGGAATGAGTGTACTTTCAGCCAAAAGATGTGATGAATGAGGTCCAATTGGAATCCCCCTTGAAACTGTCATAGTCAAATGTTCAAGAAGTCTTATGATAAACTTAGTTACTTGATTTGGTAACCCTGATTCTGTAAGTTGATTTTCCATAGTATGATGATAGATCTGATTATAAAAATCAGAAATATCCATTTGAACTACGTATTTTTTAATTTCACTTTTCTGTAAACATGCTTTCCAAAAGTCATTCCATGAACTTTCATTACTGTAAAATATCCCATTTTCAAGCGGGTTAAAGCGATAACTAAAAACAGTATCCTCGCTTACCCGACGTCTTCTATGTTCTATTTTACTACCAAACTCATAAGTTATTGCTGCCAGGAGTAGACTATCAATTGGATCTAATTGAGTTGCTACTCTATATGACAACTCCTCTTTAGGAATGACAAATCTTCTAGAAGGACTAAATTTATGTTGTGAAATATCAAGATCCTTCAGGCGTTTTATTACAGCTTCTTTATGTTTATCAAATACATAAATTTCTTTTGGACTTGGAAAGAGGTCCGTGTCCTTTTCCTTTATTAAATGATTTATTGCCCAACGAATTGATTCTTCCTTCAGTTTCAACCCCATACACTCTCCTCAAATACGCCTAGCAAACAGTTATAATCCAGCCCTTGCTTTTTAGTTCATTTCTCTCATCTACTGATAAAAAATCTTCATGAAATGCAACTCCAACTAAATGTGTAGGACGACTAATTGCCACAAAAGCAAGTCTAAGCATGTAATTAGTCAAAGGATTCCGAGCCTTTTCATTCAAAAAATCACCTTTAATGAATATTCCGCATTGAATTGAGCCATCGTTCCGGTGAGCGAGAGCCACGTCTCCGGCGTTTTTGAGCCACCCGTCCGGACGAGGGAGCCAGTCCATAAAGCCTCCTGTTAGAATGATTCGATATGCGTTGTTGAGAGACAGCGCCAATCATTCGTGAGGAGGTCCCTATGACCAAATATCGTGAAATCCTGCGGCTGCATAGCCAGGGAATCAGCCAACGTAAAATCGCTCTCAGTTGCGCCTGCTCGCGCAACACCGTCTCAAAAATCATTCTGCGAGCAGAAGAATTGGGCATCGCCTGGCCGTTAGAGAAAGAACTTACGGATGGCGAGCTTCGCCAGCGTCTCTTTGCTGAGTCTGCTCAAGTCTCGCGTCGTAAGCAGCCGGATTACGAGTACATCCACAAAGAGATGGCCAAAAGTGGCGTCACGTTAAGCTTACTTTGGAACGAGTACTGTGAGCAGTGCCGGTTGAGTCAAGAGGTTCCGCTTATGTACTCGCAGTTTTGCCACTACTATCAACAGTACACGCTCAAATCGAATGCCACGATGCGAATTCAGCGCAAGCCAGGCGAGCAGATTGAGGTGGATTGGGCGGGTCAAACCGCTTCCACCATTGACCGCGACCTGGCGAAATCGTCATCATGTATGTATTTGTCGGCGTGCTCTCCTACAGCCACTACGCCTACGTAGAGGCGTTTCCATCACAAGATCAGGAAAGCTGGATTACCGCCCACCTCCACATGTATCAAGCCTTTGGCGGCTCTACGCGAGTCCTCATTCCAAACAACTTGAAGACGGGAGTCGACAAAGCCACTGGACATGAGCCCGTCATTAACAAGATCTATCATGAGATGGCCGAGCACTACAGCACAGCCGTCATCCCTGCTCGTGTGCGCAAACCCAAAGACAAGCCAAATGTAGAGGGATCGGTCGGCGTTGTCTCCACATGGATTCTGGCTGCGCTGCGTAATCAACAATGCTTCAGCGCTGCTGAGTTAAACCGAGCGATTCGTGAAATGCTTGAAGTCTTGAATGCCAAACCGTTTCAGAAAAAAGAAGGGAGCCGGCTCAGCGTGTTTACGGCGGAAGAAAAGCCGTTTCTGCTAGCCTTACCTGCAACTCCCTACGAGATGGCGGTTTGGAAGACCTCCACGGTTCAGTTCAATGCGTGGAGAAAATGCACTACTCCGTCCCTTACGAGTACATTAAGCATCACGTTGATATTCGAATGACTCGAACCGCAATTGAGATATTCTATCAGAATCATCGGATTTGCTCGCATCCCCGGCTCCATGGAAAGCCTGGGCAGTACAATACGGTAGAGGCTCACATGCCGGAGAATCACAAACCATTTATCCAGTGGAATGCACAGCGTTTTATCTCTTGGGCAGAGCAAGTTGGCCCTTACGCAGGTGCCGCTGTACAGGCGATCCTAAGTTCGCATACAGTCGAGCAGTAGGGCTACAGAAGCTGTATGGCACTTCTGAAACTTGCCGACAAACACGGCATTAGCCGCCTTGAAGCAGTGTGCGCCAGAGCGCTATCGTATACGCCAAGACCGAGTTTTCAAAGCATCAAAACGATTCTGACGTCCGGTCAGGATCGTCTCGATGCTCAACCGCCTAGCGTAAACCAGACGGCTTCCTCCACCGAGAACCACAGCTTTGTCCGCGGCGCGGATTACTACGGGAGGGGCTAAGACATGGTGAATGCACCGACTGTACGCAAGCTGCATGAGATGCGCCTCTCCGCAATGGCGGAATCATTCCAAAACTAAGTAAATTTGATCCATGAAATTACTATTTATGGTATTGCCAGAATGTTATAATTTAGTTGAAAATTTTATTGTGGAACGTCATGTATATAATAAGAAGGGGGTGGAAACTCATGAAGCTGATCAGCCGTATAGTAGTAGGCATGATATTTGGTGCAACAGCGTCAATTGTTGTTTCCTTTGTGGTTAATCTTCTCGGAGGAATGGTTGGATATACCAGCCTG
>NZ_JBHHMI010000058.1:0-3587 GCF_042136365.1 Paenibacillus enshidis
GTTGCCTCTGTCGGTGGTGTTGCTCCTGCCGATGACGTTGCCTCTGTCGGTGGTGTTGCTCCTGCCGATGACGTTGCTCCTGCTGGATTTTCTAATACTTCATTATCCAACACTCTCATCTTAAACTCCTCATACTCACTACCAAGTTCATTAAGTTTTACAAGATATCTTGAATAAGGCTGTTTGGGAGGTTTATTTTCTATTAATTTTGAATATACATTCTTAATAGTTGCTTCATTCTCAAAATCCCAATCAGCACTAATTTTAAATATCCGTTTTAGAGCAACATTAATAAAAATACCTTCCAAATCGGTGTATGGGATTTTTTTAAAATCTTTTTTGTAGAATAAATTACAAATCTGACTAACCCTAAAGGCTCGCGGATAGGCTGGGGTTTTATTCATATTATTAAGTGCATAGTCCCTTTGATAAGCATCCCAATCAATCTGCCCCCTCCCCCCTTGCTCCCCACTGTGCTCAATTTCAATTAATCGAAGTGCTTCATCTCGATCAGTGACATACACAAATACTTTTGTATCTAGTGAAACGTTTATATGATTCTTTATTCCTTTAACCCTTTTATCTCCTTTAGCCAAAAGCTTCAACACAGAAATTCTTCTATTTCCATCAAATACAATGTAAGAATCTCCACTTCTAACAACAATAGGTTGTCGATGGGAGTTCAAACCAAACTCTGCAACATCAGTAGCCAAAGCTAGCATTTTACTTTTTCCTTCAACTTCAAAAAGAATATCAATTGCTTCATCTTCGCTCTCTGACATCTCTATTGCCGCTCTTGGATTATCATGCCAAACTATCAAATTTCTCAAGGGAACATCCATTCTAACTCCCATTAATAATCCCCCTAAACAATAACATTTTTATAAAACATATATTCGCCGGACCTTTTTTTAGTTTGGACGCTGTAGTTTAAGGATAAAACCTCACAGTTCATGTGTTTGTAAAATTCAAAAATACTATTACATATATCATACGTTATAATGAACGGAATTCTTTCCAGATAAATATCTATAGTTTCTGATAACATTTGATGATCCTCATGGGTGAAAAAATTGATATACAGGTCTTTTCCTTTATGATAATAAGGCGGATCAATAAACCAGAAACTTTCTTCTTTATTTGTATTTCTGATAAATTCATTAGCATCTACATTGGAAAGCTCAATATTATTTCTATGCTGATTAATTTGAAGTATAAATTGAATAAGTCTTTCTTTATTAAACCTACAATCAATTTTATATTTACCTTGTTGATTAAGCCCACCTATAGGTCCGGCCTTAAGTATTCCCGAACGATTTGTCCTGTTCAAAAAAAAAGTCGAAAAACCAAGATCAAACAGATTGGCATCTTTTTTATTTATCTGTATATTTTTTTGTGTGTGCCACTCATTAATGCTAACTTCGGTCTCTTCTATTCGCCTTATAAATTCTTCGGTCCAATTTAATATGCTATACCAAAAAGCATAGATTGAACGATCGAAATCATTAATGGATACATTCGCAACATAACCATCCTCCAGTAATTTCAGAGCGACTCCCGCCCCTCCAGCAAACGGCTCTATATAGTTTGAACCTATTAAATCGTTTCTATACATTAACTCTACTACGTAGTCATACATCTGCCCTTTACCACCAGGATATCTTAAAGGCGAGAGTGCTCTCCCCATGTCCATCAGTCCAATCACATTAAAAGTTTCTGTAATTTATAACAGTTCATTCCCCATGCTTGAATGATAAACCTACTTCATTTGTATAGAAGCTCTTCTTAGTTAGTGGCCCTACAGTTTTCACATCGGTAATTTAACCGCCATACGAAAGTACCTCACTAAAAATCCCCTATACTAAATCCATGAGGTTCTGCCGACAACCAAAGCAGTCCCTTTTATAATATTTTCACACATACACATGTTCTCACATTTCCCAAAGTCTGTAAAGATAGTTGTCGGCTAAACTCGTTACTACTGATACATTACTGATACTATCATCTTATAGAATAACTTCGTTTTTCTGAATTCGCATGGTCAAAACAATAACTTCATCCCTATTAATCCCCATCGCCAACCGATTTAGCATCTGCGAATCAGGCACTTCTGAAATTGCCCTAATTATAATCTTCATATCATTATATTATACATCAGCACTAAAGTAATTCTCAGTTCCTATTAATTTTGCCTTCCACCACTTGCCCCTATTTTTCATTTCTCAATGAGCCATCCGCTTCGTCTCCCCCATCACCTGCATCTGAGATACAAACTTGCAAATCCATGATGCAATATCTGCGGATTCTGAACCTCAGCATCCAACAGCCCGATTAGCGTTTGAATATCATACTTCACGGACACAATGAACTCTTCTGGTACATCAACCTCATTCAGTCCTATAGACAACGCTTTATGCTCCACATTCTTGACCACCAATTCCGTCTGCATCTCATCCAACATCTCCTGATGAACCGCCTTGCCTTTGCCTGCCTGTATATCATCCTTAATAGCATCCACACGCTTCTCCAAAAATGCAATCTCTGCCGCTAAACTGGAGGCCAGAGCAATGAGATGCTTGTTCTTCTCGTTATAATACATGCGGATCTCTTCCTCCAACTGATTGTCCATCGACAGCCGTAGCAGAGTCGTTCTGAGTTTATTGGTCACGACTTCCTCAACCCGTTCTTTACGCCAGCCTACATATGAACAAAACTCCTCGCCCTTCCGCATGTAGCCACCCGCATACATAATATCATTGTCCGCCGCTCTTGGTACGTGTGGATGTGGAATTGCCGACCATCCTTGAGCGGTTAACTCCACCCTTCAAGTCCGAGCAATCGGATAGGAGGCTATCCATTAGTTGGATAGCCGACCTTCCACACCACCGTACGTACCGTTCGGTATACGGCGGTTCCTTAGTTCACGCAATGACTTGTCGATAATAATCTGAAAAGAAAAGAAATCCGAGGTTCTTTAGCACGTTGTTTCCGAGGGATCTTGAAAGGATCGGGCTATTGGAGGTTCTCCAGTAGCTCTTTCTTGTATTTGCATACTCCCATGCCTTTTGCTTGTGGATTCCGAGAGACTGTAACTTTTCGAATTTCGTCTTTATTCGTTTCCATTGCTTCCAGTAGACCATGCGTATCCGCCTTCTCATCCATTCATCCGTCGTTTGGAGCAGTTTCTTCATATCCGCGATCTTGAAGTAGTTTATCCACCCCATGATGTAGCGTCTAAGCTTTTCAGCCCGCTCTTCATTTCCCATTCCGTTACTTCTCGATGTAAGTTCCTTCACTTTGGCCTTCATCTTTGCAACGGATTTCGGGTGGATGCGGACTCGCGACTCCCCCTTCTTTTCGTAGAAGGAGAATCCAAGAAACTTGACCTTCTTTGCCTCGTCCACCATCGTCTTCTCCCGGTTCACTTTGAGAAACAGCTTCTCCTCAATAAAAGGAAGAACGTTCTCCAGTGTCCGTTTGGCGCTTCTTCTGCTTTTACAGAAGATGAGCAGGTGAGTAGCCCGAGAGAATCGCACTCTCAGGCCCTCTCAGAACCGGACGTGAACCTCTCGGCTCATCCGGCTCCC
>NZ_JBHHMI010000059.1:0-3453 GCF_042136365.1 Paenibacillus enshidis
GAATCGCCACACCGATGTACAGCAACTTCTGCCACATCGTTCCTTCCGCTCCGGACAGGTGCGTTTCTTCCCCTTCGGGCAGGCGCAGTCGGCGGCGTCCAGTGTACTCGTTGAGATACGCCTGCAGATGTAATCCATAATCCACGAACATAAGTTCTTTTTTTCATTATACCAAACACATGTTCCTGTTTCAAGCCGAACATCACACTTGAGCTGCCTCTTTTTTTCTTAATCTCTTTTCTCGTTTCTCTTTATTCCTTCCCCTAGGCCCCCCGAACCTCCAACCCCCGCATTCTGATCAAAAGGGATAATGGTGCAAAGCTGCATGGAAAGGCAGTAGGCAGTAGGCACCACACTCATCTCACTCTGGCTACTAGACTAGACTCTGAGGGGGGCGAATCCCCTTCTTGCAAGAAAGCTGGCAAAAAGCTGTCTGCTTTGATTCAGCGTCCGCCCCAGCAGCAGATCTCTGTTTTACCCCGTTATACCAGGGCCTGTTTGCCGATCAACGCTTATTCCTTCCTGTAACGTAAGGACAGAATGAGCACCAGCAGGATAAGCACCAGGGACATGCTGTTCGTAATCAGCTCTTCCTTTTTGCCAGCATACGCTTGTAAGCAGCCAGGGGTGCCGGGAATTAATGAGCTTGCTTCTTCGTGAAGCTTCCCCCGGACACATCAGCTACATCCTCCACGGCGATAAAGGCTTTCGGGTCGATTTCACGCACGACGGTCTTCAGAGTGGATAATTCCACCCTGCTCACGACGCAGTAAATCACCTGAGTGTCTTCTTTGGTGAAGCCGCCTCTAGCGTACAGGTAAGTGGTGCTTCGTCCCAGCCGGGCCATAATCGCTTCGGCCACCTCTTCATAATCGTTCGTAATAATGGTAACCGACTTCGATTCATCCAGACCTTCAACGACAATATCCATCACCTTTGAGGCGATATAAAACGTGAAGATCGAATACATGGCCGCATCCCAGCCCAAAATGAAGCCGGCGGCGATAAAAATGATCACATTGATCCCCAGAATGACCTGTCCAACGGATGCATTCGTTCTCCGTGAAATCAGAATGGCTACAATTTCAGCACCGTCCGTAGTCCCTCCTGCCCGCAGCACCAGGCCGACGCCAATACCAAGCAGCAAAGCCCCGAAAAATACCGCCAGAAGCGGCTCCTTGGTAAAAGCCTCCACATGGTGCAGCAATGTAGTTGTAGTGGACAGCACGATGATCCCGTACAGCGCAGAAAGGGCAAAACCCTTGCCTACCTGCTTGTAGCCGATCACCAGAAACGGCAGGTTGATAATAAACAGAAAGATCCCCAGAGGCAGGCTGGTCACATTCGTCAACATCAGTGAGATACCTGTGATCCCCCCGTCAATGATTTCGTTCGGAACAAGAAATAACTCCAGCGCCACGCCCGCCAGCACGGCACCTGCCGTAATATAAACAAATTTCAGCAGCAGATCGACAGGTTTCATCTTTTTGCGAGTTTTCCCCATGAATCCAATCCTTTCTCAATCAACCTTTGACAGTAAGCCTAGAGCCTGCCTTCAGTATACCCAGCGCCACGTCCTGAATTCATTCAGGCAAGTTTAACAGCGCCAGTAAAAAAGCACGACTCCCGCACCTTTCCGGCAAGCCGTGCTTTGATATATATAATAGTAGAAATTATACTTAGTATCTGACTGATTACGATGTACGCTTGGTAAAGATTTGGAAGGTTACACCGAACTTATCCATCACCATCGCGTAAGCGGGACTAAAGTAAAGCTTGGTCAGCGGAACCTTCACTTGACCGCTTTCCTGCAGCAGTTCATAGATTCTTTTGGAGTCTTCAGCGTCGTCCATCGTCAGACAAACAGATAGCTGATTCCCTGATTGAACAGCCTCGCCGGGCAATACATCAGCAACATACAGTTCTGTTTCTCCTACCCGCAAAACGGCATGGGCCACACGCTCCCTGGCCTCTGCCGGAATAGGATTTTCGCTCTGATCCGGCGCTTCTCCCATGGTTTGGCTAAAAAGCAGCTTCGCATCCAGCGCTTTTTCATAGAACTGAATCGCCTCTTTCGCATTTCCGTCCAGCATGATATAAGGAATAGCTTTTACACTCATAATCCGATATCTCCTTTGTGATTGATTGCATTCCGGCCTTGCATAGACCGGCTTGCTTCAATTTCAATTATAGTCAATAATGGTGACAACTATTGTCATAGTTAATGAGAAAAGGTGAAATCAAATGTCCAAATCGAAGCGGTTGATGGAATTAATGATGACGGTGAATCGAAAAAGGAAGTTTACCGTCAAGGAATTGGCCAACGAATTCGGGGTATCTGCGAGGACGATTCTGCGGGACCTGCAGGAGCTGAGCGAGTTGGGTGTTCCTTTATATTCGGAAGTGGGGCCTCATGGCGGGTATCAGGTGCTGAGGGAAAGAATACTGCCTCCCATCGCGTTTACAGAGCACGAGGCTGTCGCCATTTTTTTCGCCATCCATGCCCTGCGCCACTATGTGTCCCTTCCCTTTGAAACGGAATCCGCCTCTGTGCTGAACAAGTTCTACAATTATATGTCCGGCGACATCAGGGATCGGATCGATCAAATGAAAAACCGGGTTGATTTCGTAACGCCGGCAAGACAGGCGGATGCACCCTTCTTGGCTGTCCTGCTTGATGCTGCCATTCAGCAAAAGATCGTGGTTATAGATTATGAAGCAAAGAAAGGAAAGTCCTGCCGGAAAATACAGCCCATCGGCATCTACGCCAACAATGGTTTATGGTATTGCCCTGCTTACTGCTTTCTGCGCAAAGATCTGCGTGTGTTCCGCTGCGACAAAATTCAGTCTGCCGAGTACGATGATTCCGGTACGCAACCTGTGGATCTTCGGCATATTCACCTGGGCAACAGATGGACGCTGGCGCGGCAGGAGGAAGCTGGCGCAAGTCTGTATGCGGAGCTGAGCAAGGAAGGTGTACGGCGGTCGGAGACGGAATTGTGGCTGGCTGCTTCCCTGCTGCATGTGCGGGAAGACGGGAGCGGCTGGATTGAGGGTGAGGTTCCAAAATCAGAGATTCCCTACTTGGCCCGGTTATTTATTGCTTGGGGAAATGAAGCGACAGTAAAAGGCCCTCCGGAACTGATCGAGTGTATGAAGCAGATGCTTGCTGAATTGCTAGCCAAATATGAGGCTTTATAAATGGCTCAATATATTCCCTTTGCATTCGGCCCAGTGTGCGAGCGTCGAAAAAAAGGCCGCCCCTCAAGTAACATACTTGAAGGGCGGCCTTTTTAAACTTTGCTCTTATGCTTTCTTTCTTCTCAGCAGGAGCAGGCCCGCAACTAGGATGATGAGTCCAGCCAGCAGATAGCCATACATATTCGTTGCCGTTGCCGGCAGCTTGCTGCCATTGCCATCTCCGTTGCCGGAGTCGTCTCCGTTCACCGAGTC
>NZ_JBHHMI010000005.1:0-254112 GCF_042136365.1 Paenibacillus enshidis
GAGTCTGGGCCGTGTCTCAGTCCCAGTGTGGCCGATCACCCTCTCAGGTCGGCTACGCATCGTCGCCTTGGTAGGCCATTACCCAACCAACTAGCTAATGCGCCGCAGGCCCATCCTCAAGTGACAGATTGCTCCGTCTTTCATCATGCTGCCATGCAGTAGCATGAATTATCCGGTATTAGCTACCGTTTCCGGTAGTTATCCCAGACTTCAGGGCAGGTTGCCTACGTGTTACTCACCCGTCCGCCGCTAACCTTCGAAGAAGCAAGCTTCTTCTCAAGTCCGCTCGACTTGCATGTATTAGGCACGCCGCCAGCGTTCGTCCTGAGCCAGGATCAAACTCTCCAATAAAGATGTTACACAGTAACATCGACCTCACCGGATTTGGATTCCACTCAACTGAGTGAATCAAATTGGGTGAGTCTATTGCAAAAGCGATTAAGCTCATTTGAATCTGACGAGATTAATATCTCATTGATTTGCATCATCCATTTGTTCAGTTTTCAAAGAACTTGTCCATCCAGCCATCAATGCTGGACAGGAGTTTTACTATATCAAACATCCACTTCTCTTGTCAACATCTTTTTTGATACTTCTTTAAACTTTGCAGATTCATTGAAACATCAGTCAGAAGCGACATAAAATAATGTACCACGTTTTCATTCACATAGCAAGCATTATTTTAATTTCTAAGACTTGCAGCTTCATCCGATTCCGCGTTGTATAGAAAAGCAGCCTGTCCAGCAGGACAGACTACTTTAATATCATGGCCACTATTCAAGATCAAGCAGCTTCAAGAACTCTTCTTCACTCTCTATCGTGTCTATGCCCAACTGCTTTGCTTTGGCCAGTTTGCTGCCGGCCTTTTCTCCTGCGATGACAAGGTCCGTTTTCTTGGAAACAGAGCCTGTCACATTAGCACCTAGCGCCTGCAGCCGCTCCGTCGCCTCATCACGGGTTAACTGATGCAGTGTCCCTGTAAGAACAACCGTTTTCCCACTAAAGAAGCCGTCTGTCTTCATGGCTGTCGGCTCAGCAGGGGCTTGGGCCTGTACGCCCAAGGAGAGCATTTTATCAATAGAAGCTCGTGTGAACGGATCGGCAAAAAACGCTACAATGCTCTCAGCCACAATTCCCCCTACATCCGGGAGCTCGATCAGTTCTTCGACGGTGGCATTCATAATTTTGTGCAAATCACGGAAGTGATCCGCAAGCATACGAGTGGTCGCTTTGCCGGTATTCGGGATACCAAGCGCATAGAGGAAAGAGGCCAAATCCCTCTCCTTGCTCTTATTTATCGCATCAAGCAGATTGTTCGCCTTTTTCTCTCCAAAACGCTCCAGCTTCACCAACTGCTCGAATTCCAGGCTATACAGATCCGCCGGCTCCCTCACATCCAGCTCATCATGCAGTTGAATGGCGGTTTTGTCGCTGAACGTTTCAATGTCCATTGCATCCCTGGATGCGAAATGGGAAATCCTTGCCACGATTTGCGGTTTACAGCCTAATTTGTTGTCACAGAACAGATGAGCCCCACGCTGCTCCAGCGGAAATCCGCAGGCCGGACAATGATCCGGGAAAACAATCTCTTCGCCGTCCTTTTCCTCGGTCACCTTACCCAGAATTTCAGGAATGACATCATTCGAGCGGCGGATAAACACACGGCTGCCCAAAGCAAATTTAAGATTCTTCCGCTCGATATCCCCGGCGTTATTTAATGTGCAGTTCTGGACCGTAACACCGGCAAGCTCAACCGGCTCCACTTTGGCAAGCGGCGTGATTTTTCCCGTTCGCCCAACGTTCCAAACCACCGCGTTCAATACGGTTGTCGTTTCTTCCGCTTCAAATTTATAAGCTACAGACCAACGTGGAAACTTGTCCGTATAACCAAGAACTTCCCGTGTGCGCATATCCGTAATTTTGACGACTGCCCCATCAATAAGATAATCCAGCTTGGAACGGTTAGCCTCAATCTCTGCCAGTTGCTCCATTACATCATCAAACTCTTCAAAATACGTTACATACGGATTGACCTTGAAATGATTTTCACGGAGAAAATCCATCATCTCCTGGTGATTGGCAAAACGGATACCATCGGCATAACCGACGTTATAGAAAAAAGCACTTAGCTTCCGCTCGGCAGTCACTTTCGGATTCAGGTTGCGCAGGGCCCCTGCGGCTGCGTTGCGGGCATTTTTCAACGGTTCGACAGCTGTTTCATTATACTTGGCGAGCACTGACAGATTCATGATGCCCTCGCCCTGCACCTCAATCGTTCCATTGGTGAAAGGAATTTGCAGCGGAACCGATTTAATCGTCTTGATCTGGGGAAGAATCCCTTCTCCCACAACCCCATTGCCTCTCGTGGCCGCCTGAACCAGCTTGCCGTCCGTATACGTGAGATTGAGCGTCAAACCGTCAAACTTCAGCTCCAGTGCATAGCCGAGCGGCGGGAGAGGATTATCCGGATTCTTCGTATTATAATCATTCACCAGCTTGACTGCTCTGGCGTTCCATGAACGCAGCTGCTCGGGATTTTGCGCTTTATCAAGACTCCACAGGGGCGCCAGATGGCGATGTGGTGTAAAGCCCTTTAGTATCTCTCCGCCGACGCGTTGTGTCGGGGAATCCGGCAGCACAATGCCGCTTTCCTGCTCAAGTGCGACAAGCTGGTCGTATAGAGCATCATACTCTTTATCACTGACCACAGACTCATCCAGGGTGTAATAATGATAGTTATACCGGTTCAGCTCCGCTACGAGCTCTTCCATCTTGTGCATCGAATCCATGCAGGGCGATCCCTCCGTAATAAAATCTATCGACGTAAATCAAGCACCACAGACCGCGTTAAGCGGAAGTTTTGCTGCGATTATTCCACCTTGGTAATTGGAGCAAAACCAGCAAGCAACCGTTTAACTCCTACTGGAGCCGGAAAGGCAATCTGCAGCTCCATATCATTCCCTGTTCCTTTTACAGCTACAATGGTGCCCGTACCCCACTTGCCGTGCTGCACTTTGTCACCAGCTGCGAACGAGCCGCCATCCCCTGCCGGCTTCGGTGCAGCCGCCGGTGTGGATACCGTGACTCGCGATGTTGAAGATGCAGCAGAGGCTGTGGAGCCACTGCGGCTCATCGCATCCAGTGAACGGCCGCCGCCGAAATTACCGCCGCCGTTGGAGCCAAACCCACGGCTTCCGTAGGAGCCACCAACATTGCCGCCGCGCCGGTATCGGTCACGTGCCACCATGGTGTCCTCCTTGAGCTCCTCCGGAATCTCATCAAGGAAGCGTGATGGCGGATTGGCTGTAGTGCGACCGAATAAGGTGCGCATCTGCGCACAGGACAGAAAAAGCTGCTGCTCTGCACGGGTAATCCCTACATAGGCAAGACGCCGCTCCTCCTCCAGCTCTTCATTATCGAGGAAGGCCCGGCTATGCGGAAATACCC
This sequence comes from Paenibacillus enshidis, assembly GCF_042136365.1. NCBI lineage: Bacteria > Bacillati > Bacillota > Bacilli > Caryophanales > Paenibacillaceae > Paenibacillus > Paenibacillus enshidis. Next base: position 3,448 of record NZ_JBHHMI010000005.1, read on the forward strand.
CTTCCTCCATCCCTACAATGAATACGATCGGGAACTCCAGACCTTTCGCGCTGTGCATCGTCATCAGTGTAACCGCATCCTGCTGTTCCTCATCCGCATCATTCATGCTGTCGATATCCGCGATCAGAGCAAGATCGGTCAGGAAGGAGACCAGTGATTTATCCTCATTATTTTTCTCAAATTCCATTGTTACCGACAGAAACTCATCAATATTCTCCAGCCGGGAACGGGATTCGAGCGTATTTTCGTTTTGCAGCTCAAGCCGATATTGCGACATTTCCAGCACTTTTTCCGTCAATTCGGTAACAGACAGATATTCCACCATCCGGTTCAACGCCTCGATCATATCGTAAAATTCGACCAGCGCATTCCGGGTACGGCCCGCAAATCCCAGATCATCCACAACCTGCAGCACACGGAAAATGGAGATTCCCCGCTCAGCCGCAGCCGCAGCCAGTTTGGCCACCGTCGTATCGCCTATGCTTCTTTTAGGGACATTAATAATTCGTGTTAGACTGATATCATCATCAGGGTTTGACAGCAGCCGCAGATAGGCTAAAATATCCTTGATCTCTTTACGATCGTAGAACTTGATGCCACCCACGATCTGGTACGGGATATCCGACTTGATCAATATTTCCTCGACTACCCGTGACTGGGCGTTAGTTCGGTATAATATCGCATGATGGCTGTAGGACTTGCCTGCCTTGACATTCTTCAAAATCTCGGAAGCAACGAAATAACCTTCGTCATGCTCGGAATCCCCACGGAATACCTTGATTTTGGCGCCGCCTTCCTTATCGGTCCACAGTTTCTTCGGTTTTCGTCCGCTGTTCTGCGCAATGACCTCATTGGCCGCATTCAGGATATTGGAGGTCGAGCGGTAATTCTGCTCAAGCAAAATGGTACGCGCTTCCGGATAGTCTTCCTCAAAATTCATAATATTGCTGATATCAGCCCCTCGCCAGCGGTAAATCGACTGGTCGCTGTCACCCACCACACAGATGCGGTGATGCTTGTCCGCCAGCATGCGTGTCAGCATGTACTGGGCACGGTTCGTGTCCTGATACTCATCAACGTGAATATATTGAAACTTTTTCTGATAAAAATCGAGCACTTCCGGCACTTCTTTAAAAAGCTGAATCGTCACCATGATCAAATCATCGAAATCAAGGGAGTTATTGCTCTTCAGACGCTTCTGGTACATGGTATATACTTTCGCCACTATGCCTTCAAAATAGTCCCCGATCTTGCGTTCATACATTTCCGGTGTTACCAGTTCGTTCTTCGCGGTGCTGATCATGGACTGCACGGCCTTGGGTTCGAATTTCTTCGTATCAATGTTCAAATCCTTCATGCAGTTGCGGATAACCGACAGCTGGTCGGTTGAATCCAGGATACTGAAATTAGAGGTAAACCCGATCCGGTCAATATCCCGCCGCAAAATCCGCACACACATGGAGTGGAAGGTGGATACCCAAATGTCGCGGCCTTCCGTCCCCACCAGCTTGGACACCCGCTCCTGCATCTCCCGGGCCGCCTTATTGGTAAATGTAATGGCAAGAATTCCCCATGGTGGTGTTTTGCGGGTAGCGATTAGATAAGCAATCCGGTGTGTCAGCACACGGGTTTTGCCGCTGCCTGCCCCTGCCATAATGAGCAAGGGACCTTCCGTCGCCTCCACCGCTTGCCGCTGCTGCGGGTTTAAGCGGGCGACCGCATCATGTATATTTATCGGCTGCATAAATGCATGCTCCTCCCCGTAATTTTTTATTTGTAATGAACTGCTTCGACAGTCTCGAGAGCTTTTGTCAAATGATCATAAATAATGTTGCCTACGACAATCGTATCGCTGACGGAAGCTGCCTGCGCTGCCGTCTGCGCATCGCGGATGCCGCCTCCGTAAAAGACCCGCGCCTCCCCGGAAGCACGCCTCACCTGCTCGACAAGCTGCAGATCTCCAAAGGTACCGCTATATTCCACATAAATAATCGGCAGCTTCATCAGCTTGCTGCCCACATGGGCACAGGCCTCCGCCGCAGCGGGACTTAATCCCGTCTCTGCTTGGGTCAGCTTCGCAACCGTTGAATCCGGGTTCAGCACGATATACCCCTCGGGGACAAGCGTCTCCCAGGGAATCAGGTAGCTATAACGCTCAATGGCCTGGCGGTGGCGCCCCGTTGTCCATGCACTGTCTGCTGTATTAAGCACCATCGGGATCATATACAGGTCAAAGCCCGGAACCACCGCTTCAAGATCGGACACCTCCAGCACACACGGCAATTCATAACGCCGGACTCGGGACATCAAATCCACTGTATTTTCATACGTAACACCGGACGATCCCCCGATCATAATCGCGTCCGTACCTGACATGCACACCGCTTCAAGCGCGTCGTCTGCCAATTCCCGCTCAGGGTCCAATTTGAAAACATGCCTCCAAGGCTTTACCGCATCCATCAAAGTTCATTCCTCCAGCAATTATCACATTTTGTCCACCCGCCGGACACGGCAAAAAGGGCCTGCCGCCGCGGTTGCGTATTCCTTACGTTCGCGGGCAGGCGCCCTTTATTTCAGCCTTTCATCTCAGGCAGCAAAAAGCATCTATGCTAAGTCTATGCCAGCACGCAATAGGTGTCAACGTTCGTATGGGAGGGGAACAGATTTTCAGCTGCGTTTCCGGTTACAAAATTGGAAGCGAGGGTTACAAACCTTTTTCTGGAAAGTAGATTCGAGGTCTTTTACGATAGTTCTAAGCACAATTTCCGGCTATCGACAGTAATGCTCACTCAATCAATAAGACAATCGGCGCTTTCTTAAGATGATAGAATTTATAAGTTTTCAGCGGAGCTGAACAATTCTATCATCGCAAGAAAAACTTCCGCTAAACGCGGTCTGTTTTCTGTGAATGTACGTCGATAGACGTTTTTCTTATTAAATTAACTATTAACGAAAGGAAATATTAAGCATGCAAAACATTAAGCAGCTTTCTTGCACATTACTCCTCGCCCTAGTCTCAGTCGGAACAACAGCAGCCGCGGCAGATACACCCTCTCTCAAATTAATTGAAGAAGATGGAACTGAAATCATCACGGAGCTGCCTCCGCAAATTGTGAATGGCCATGTCATGATTCCCCTCAGAACGGCAGCCAAGCTATGGGGAAAAAACATTAAATATGATGGAAAGGCAGGAGTGGTAGAAGTTTCAGACCGCATGAAGGTGATATGGGAGGATAAAAGCAAAGGCATCAAGCTCAGCGGATCCCTTAGAGAGAATGGTATGTACGAACGAATAAGGATCTCAACACCGTCCTTTAGCCGTAATCTTTCTATTGAGAGTTTCAACGGTCGCGATCCTCAAGTGATCACAGCCGATTTAACAGGCGACGGTGAGGAAGAGATCATCGTGATTACAAATATCGGATATGGAACGGGATTGAGTCTTTCGGATCTGGTCGTCCTGGATGCACACGGAGAGATTATTCTTCATGAAGATCCCCTTATTGCTATGATGAAGCAGTTTACCGGGCGCGTCACAGAGCAAGAGATTGAGGTTAACCTGAATGGAAAAGTGACTAAAATCTCGAAAACCCAAATCGAAGCCGAACCGTCCCATCTTTTTGGCCCCGGAATAGGAAGCATTCTCTACTACTCCGTTGAAAATAACACACTGCACGCACGGGCAGCCATTCAAATTTCCCCTGCTGAGTTTATCGGAGATCTTCAGGCGAGCTATGTCTATAAAAACGGGATTTTACAGACAGGCCAAGCTTCGTTTGAACCTTATCCGGAATATCAGAGCAATTAAGCTCGCTTCCTATCTGTCCAGGCCAAGTCTGTAATGCAGCTGCTGCCTGAAATTTGTGCATAAATGTGAAGACATATAAACATCCTGTTAATAAATTGTGGGTAAACGTGGATATCCTGTGGACTAAAAAAGGTTTTTCTGTGGGTAAATATGAACAAATTGTTGATAAACTGTGGATTTATGTGGATAAAGTATCTACCAACCTTATTTTTGTGAATAACTTTTTATAGAGAGTAAGGTTGCTCGATCTCTGTTATGTGCACAACTTGTGGCAAGGCAGACTGGCTGAATGATTAAGAGTCGAGGACAGCTTCATTCTTGCGCATTATACAAAAAGGGCCCCCAGGTTCATAGACCTTATTGGGGACCCTTTTTTCAGTAGGCGTTTTTGAAACCGTTGCGGATCGTACGGAAAATGATTTTAATATCAAATAAGAGTGACCAATTCTCAATATAGAAAATATCATGCTTGATGCGTTCCTCAATGGAAGTGTCCCCACGCAGCCCGTTGCTTTGCGCCCAACCGGTAATGCCTGGCCGCACATGGTGCTTAACCATATATTTTGGGATTTCCTCCCGGAATTGATCCACAAAATATGGACGCTCCGGCCGCGGACCAACGACGCTCATGTGCCCGAGCAGCACATTGAAAAACTGCGGCAGCTCGTCGAGACTGGTGCGGCGGATAAAGGTACCAAACTTTGTCCGCCGCGGGTCATCTTTGGTGGACCATCCCGTATCCTCCGTTCCCGGAGGGAGTTCCTTCATCGAGCGGAATTTATACATATAAAATGTACGCCGGTTCAGCCCCACACGCTCCTGCTTGAAAATAACCGGCCCTGGTGAAGTCAGCCTCACCCCGACCGTCACAGCCAACATCACCGGAGAGGTCAGAATAATCGCAGCCAATGAAAAAACGATATCAAACGTGCGCTTGAACAGCCTGTTGGCCGCCACATCCAGCGGAATATCCCGGACATTGATCATCGGCATGCCAGCAAAATTATCAAAGTAAGGACGGGCGGGCAGGTAATCAAAAAAGTCCGGGATGATCATCGTGCGGACACCGGCTTTCTCGCACAGGTTGATGATCCTTGGATATTTATCATGCGCATCCAGCGGCAAGGCCAGTATGACCTCATCAATCATCAGGCGGTTCAGCGTCTCCTCCAACTCATTTAGCGTTCCCAGGATCGGGCGGTAATGCGCCGCTTCCTCCTCATCCCACTCCCGGTAATCGTCCAGGAAGCCGACAGCCTCATAACCCAGCTCCGGGTAATTTTTCAAGTTGTCATAAAACTGTCGACCCAGCGATCCTGCACCGAGAATCAATATGAACTGTTTATTGTAGCCCTTCTGGCGGATTGCTTTCAGAATTCTTTTCACATAATAACGGTACAGCAGGATAAAAAATACGTTGCCTACCATATACATGGCAAGGTAGGATCTTGAAATATCAACTTGTTTAACAAAAAACATAACACTCAAAAGAACGAACAGGCCGACGAAGTGTGTCTGTACAATCTTGATCACATCGTCGACAAACCTTTTCTTGCGGGTCGTCGTATACAACCCCACCATAATGCCGATACTGATGGCGATCATTCCATAAATCAGGCTCCATCCCCAGTATACTTCCAGGGGAAGCGGCTCTACATGGGAAATCCACCCGCTCTCAAACTTGAGAAACCAGGCCAGCAGAAAAGACAGTTGGATAACCGCCATATCAGCCAATATATAGAGTTGGGTTAAATACCGCTGATTTCTGCGAATCATGCTTTCACCTCAGTACGGGATTCTTCACTGCGTCCATCCGGTCTGGACGGAGGCGTCAATTTATTTTGAACAAGGGCCATAAGGAATTTCAGCGTGATGCCCATATAAACCGCCGTATTCGTAATCATACTATATTTCTTGAAGTAGTGCTTGCGGTGAAATACCCACATCGCTCTATGAAACTCATAAATAATTTTCAAAGGCCGGCGGCGTGCACTGCCTCCTTTGACATGAACAATATATGTGCGCGGGTAGTAGTAAATACCCCAGCCTGCTTCCTTGATACGGTAACACCAGTCGATATCTTCGCCATACATAAAGAAGGTCTCATCCAGCCCCCCGACCTGATCGATGGCTTCGCGCCGGACCAGCATAAAAGCGCCGACCAGCACATCTACAGGATATTCATTATCCGGATCCAGATGACCGAGCTGATACTGGTTGTATTTCGGATCGTTCGGAAAACGCTTGGAAAAACCGAATGCATAATAAAAGGATGCCGAAGGCGTAGGAAATCCACGCTTGCACGCTTTATCGAGCGAACCGTCGGGTAATATTACTTTACAGCCGGCGGCTCCCAGTTCAGGGCGGCGATCCATCAGCCCAATCATAGTCTCAAGCGTATCCGGCTGTACAATGGTATCGGAGTTCAGCAACAGTATATAACGGCCCTGCGCCGCTTTAATTCCCTGATTATTTGCTTTGGCAAAGCCCGTATTTTCCTGGTTGGCGATGACCGTTACTTGCGGATACCGCTCCCGTATCGCTTCGACGGAGCCGTCGACGGAATGATTGTCAATAACAATCACTTCGTAGCGGTACTGCGTACGGGAAGCAAACACGGACTGCAAGCAATCCAGGGTCAGACGCTGCGTGTTGTAGTTGACGATCAGAATGCTTACATCCATGATGGGTGCTCTCCTGACAAAAATAGAAATCTAACGTCATTATAGCACATATCTTGGCCTTAGAGCGCTAAAAAAGGCTTGTACAGGTACAATCGCCTGTTGAGGATTGAAAACCTTCGTGGTAAGATGTTTATGGAAAAAAGGACCGGTGGCAGCCGGTCCAGCGCACAACCGCCGAGTGCAAGAGCGGGCGGCTTCAAAATCAATAAGGACCGAAAATAGACCATTCCTGCTACAAGGCGGTCTATTTTCGTCTATCCGAAAACAACAGTGTGACGACAAACGCGCCGAACGTCAGCATCAGGCTGAGCGCTTCATACACTGTCACTGGCTCCACCCCCTGTCAGGGAAGATAGCCGACCGCCCTTGCAAGCTTAGATTTGGTTGTGCTAACTCCATTGTACTATATTTTTCCAAAAAAGAACATGTATTCGTTGTGTTCTGCCCAGAAATTTACCAATCTTTCTTTTACGAATTTAGACGAGTGTAATCCGAGAAAGTTGCAGCTAAAGTGTTACTTTCGTGTACATACCTCCAAATTCATTTAAGAAAATATTCCCTATGTGTGGTATAATATTTCCATTCGTTAATCAAAAAAATGTACGTGTCTAAATCAGGGGGATCCGATGAGCACAAAAATTACAAAGGAAAAAGATTTTCACAACCAGGTGTTTGACGGTGATAATACCGCCAGAGAAATAGCGAACGAAAAATTTTACTCCATTACAGAGTCGCTTATCAACTTTTATAGGGAAAAGCTGCTCGCCTCTCACAAAGACAAGCAGGTTTTGGAATATGGGTGCGGACTCAGTGCTTATTCATACTTTTTAGCCCGAGAAGGCGCAGCCTTTGTCAGAGGTATTGATATATCGGATGTTGCCGTTGAGAAAGCAAACGCTAAGGCAGAACAAGAAGGTTTAGCCCATAAAATGGAGTTCCTTGTTATGGATGCTGAGAAACTGGAGTTCCCCGATAATACTTTTGATCTGATATGCGGTAATGGTATCCTTCACCACTTGGATCTACATAAATCTTACAGAGAATTGGCTAGAACAATTAAGCCTGATGGCAAGGCCATTTTCACTGAGCCGCTGGGACATAATCCGCTAATTAATTGGTATCGCAATCGGACACCCAATATCCGTACAGAGGACGAGCATCCACTTATGATGGATGATATCCAATTAGCTAGCCAATATTTTGGCAAGGTAGAAACACGTTATTTCTTTTTAGCTACTTTGGCGTTAAGTCCTTTTAGAAAAGCTAGATTCTTTAGAAACATGGTTTCTGCATGCGATGCTATAGACAGAGTTCTTTTTAAAGCCCTTCCTTTCTTGAGAAAGCACGCCTGGATGGTTGTAATGACGATGTCTGAACCCAAGAAAAAGTGAAAAATTATAGTTCAAAGTCTCACTAGAGAACAATTGCTTGTTCCTGTGAGACTTTTATACTTTAGAGATACGAAATCTTAAAGCTTTCTCGCTATAAAAACAATTCGATAAATTAAATCATCCAGAAAAGACTGTCTATAAAATGGAGTGTTTATCACGTAACGTACCCGCCTCAAAGCTCCTCCGTTATGTTTATTCAGAAACTCGGACAAATCTTTGTAATAAGCAGGATCTAATTTTTTACCGAAAGTACTTAAGAACTCATGAGCCTGCTTGCTCAGGATAAAGTGATTCTTGCCATTCACAAATCTGTTCAACCGCTTACGCCATTTACTTAACCAACCATCTGACGCCCCTCCCAAAACATTGCTTTGATGCTGCCGATACAGTATAGAAGGCTCCGGATCAAAAACGACCTCCCCAAATGAAGAAACACACAGATAAATCCACCAATCGTGCATGATGACATTGTTGATGTTGCGTGGCATGTTCCTTTTTACAAGCTCCAAGGTTTCTTTGTTTACTACAACAGTGCATCCAACACATACATTTTCAATAGAAGCATTATAGACAGACAAAGGTTTGCGGGGGGGCTCAGGCCAAACCTTTATGGGATTCAGATGCTCGTCCACCATTTGGGTAGTGGATGAATACATTAAAGGCTGGTCGTTTTTGCACTCTTGTAGCCTTTTGATTGCCTTGGCCAGTTTATCAGGCTTCCACACATCATCTTGATCACAAAAAGCGTAATAACTGATTTCAGGCCTGGATTTCTCGATAAGCTCGAAAAAACTTCGGATTACCCCTTGATTTTTCCCCTTTAGTATTTCAATCTGATTAGGATATAGTTTCTTGAATGCCTCCAACTTATGTACCGTTGAATCTGATGATCCGTCATCTCTCGCCAAAATTTGCACATGAACATCCTGTTGAGAAATCAAGCTTTGAAGCTGTTCCTCAATGTAGTTTTCACCGTTATATGTAGATAATAGAACTTGTATTTTTACCGGATCCAGTGGAATCCCCTCCACAAAGTATGATTGCTTCTAAAGTCTGGTCATTTGATCTCATTCATTATATCAGCTTTATGTAGCACATTCCTAAAATGAAAAATCCCCCATAAATATGGAGGATTTCACTCTTATTCTTATACTGTTTCTTGAGCTGACGCAAGCTCACTCAAAAAATCCTGCAAAGCTTCTCTCCAAGGCCTGAAATCCGTCAAGTCATTCACCCTTATGGATAAATGATCCATCACCGAGTTGGCCGGGCGCGGTGCAGGTCTCGGAAACTCATCAGTGGAACAAGGAAGCAGTTCTGCATTGATGCCAAGGTTCAGAATCTGATCTGCTTCCTCAAAAATGGCTTTGGTAAACTCATACCATGTGCATGAGCCGCTGCCAGATGCGTGGTAAATGCCATACTTCTCCGTCTCCATCAGCTCCAGCAAAAACCGGGCCAAATCTATTGTGTAAGTAGGAGAGCCTTTTTGATCATCAACCACTTTTAAAACCGGCTTTTCTTGTCCAAGCTTAAGCATCGTCTTCACAAAATTTTGACCATGAAGCCCGTATACCCACGAAGTCCGGACAATAAAGTAACGGGAAGACAGCGTCTGCACCAGCACCTCTCCCGCCCGTTTGGATTTACCGTAAACCGACTGCGGGTTGGTATTATCATACTCCTGATAGGGCTTAGCGGAGCTACCGTCAAAAACATAATCCGTCGAAATATAAATCAGCTTAGCACCGACCTTCTCTGCTGCCAGCGCCATATTACGGCTCCCTGCTGCGTTCACACGGTATGCGCTATCTACGTCAGTCTCCGCAGCGTCAACAGCAGTGTAAGCAGCGCAGTGAATAACAACATCAGGATTGTAGCTTTGAGTAATCTGGATGGATTGCCCCAAATTCGAAATATCCAGTGATTCCCGATCACAGGCCAGAACGCCATGACCATTTTCGGTCAAAACACGGACAACATCTCTACCGAGTTGACCCCCTGCTCCGGTCACAAGTACCTTCATCTTTACGCTTCCCCCATACGAGAACCGTATTGCTTAGCATAGTATTCCTGGTATGCACCGGATTGAATTCGCGTCCACCATTCCTTGTTATCCAAATACCAACGAATGGTTTCTTTGATGCCTGTTTCAAACGAATGCTTAGGCTTCCAGCCGAGCTCATTCATCGTTTTAGTTGGGTCAATGCCGTAACGACGGTCGTGACCCGGACGATCTTCTACATAGGCGATAAGCGATTCCGGCTTGCCCAGCTCTGACAGAATAGTTTTTACAATATGCACATTGGTGCGCTCGTTGTTGCCGCCAATGTTATATACTTCGCCAATCTTGCCTTGATGAATAACCAGATCAATTGCACTGCAGTGATCTTCTACGTACAACCAGTCACGAATATTCAAGCCGTCGCCGTATATAGGCAGCTGCTGATCACTCAACGCGCGGGAAATCATCAGCGGGATGAGCTTTTCAGGGAACTGGTATGGGCCATAGTTATTGGAACAGCGAGTAATATTCACTGGAAGCCCAAACGTCTCATGATAAGCGCGAACCAGCAGATCACCGCCTGCCTTGGAGGCCGAGTATGGGCTATTAGGTTGGAGTGGAGTTTCCTCCGTAAACAGACCCGTTTCGCCCAGTGTGCCGTACACCTCATCCGTAGATACTTGTACGAACTTGGTCACACCGTATTTTTTTGCTGCATCAAGCAGCACTTGTGTACCGAGCACATTCGTTTTCACAAACACTTCCGGCTCCAAAATACTGCGGTCCACATGGGATTCTGCCGCAAAGTTCACAACAACGTCGATTCCCTGCTGCATCAGTTGATCAATCGCTTGAGCATCGGTAATGTCCACTTTTATAAAAGTATGATTGGCATTGCCTTCAATCGATTTCAAATTTTCCAGGTTGCCCGCATACGTGAGCGCATCCACATTGACAATGTGGTAATCCGGATGCTGCTGCAGCATATACATGACAAAATTGCTGCCGATAAAGCCAGCCCCTCCAGTGACAAGAAGTTTCATGTGACCCTCCCCTGTTCTACATCTCCAACATTAATCAAAATTGATCTTGGCATCTGCCAACACAGGCAATTGCTTATCTTTTTCAGAAAGCACCGCTTTTGAAACCGGCCAGTCAATACCCAGAGCAGGATCACTCCATAATATTCCTCCATCATGCTCAGGAGAGTAGTATTCATCTACTTTATACATGACTTGCGTATGTGGAACCAGAGTGCAAAAGCCATGAGCAAAGCCTTTGGGGACAAGCAGCTGCCGATGATTATATTCGCTCAAGATTACACCCGTCCACTGACCAAATGTCGGTGAGCTTCTTCTGATATCCAATATGACGTCGTAGATGGCTCCCGACAATACCCGAACCAGTTTTGTTTGCGCCTTGGGGTTGGACTGATAATGAAGTCCACGGATGGTGCACGGTTCAGCAGAAAGGGATTGGTTATCTTGCACAAAATGATAATTCAATCCGTTGTTCTGTACGGTTTGCTCATTGTAGCTTTCCATAAAAAAACCGCGGTGGTCCCCATGTACCACAGGTTCCAATATCAACACCCCGGATAGATGAAGAGGTATCGTTTTCACTCTGTTGTTATCCCCCCATTATAATTTCAATTTCCCAAAATCATCACCATAAAGAGTATTTTGCGCCAACTCATTAGCTCTGGCAAGAGAAGCATGCGTACCTGCATCCGTCCACCAACCCTTGAGAATATCAAAAGTTAATGTCCCCTTATCAATATATGCATTATTGACATCCGTGATTTCTAATTCGCCCCGAGCCGACGGCTTAAGTGTTTTTATAATATCAAACACGGTAGGATCGAACATGTAAATACCGGTGACTGCATAATCGCTTTTAGGCTGCACTGGTTTTTCTTCAATTGATACAATCCGATCTCCCTGCATCTCTGCTACCCCAAAACGATGGGGATCATGCACCTTCTGCAGCAGCAGCTTGGCTCCGACAGCCTGTTGCCGGAAGTTTTCTACAAAAGGTGCTATATTGTCTTCAAACACATTGTCACCAAGGATTACCACCATCTGATCATTTCCGACAAAATGCCGCGCCAACCCGAGAGCTTGTGCAATCCCACCGGCTTCATCTTGGACCTTGTATGTAAAAGTTACTCCCATTTCCCGGCCACTTCCGAGTAGGCTGACAACGTCTCCCATATGTTCTTTGCCTGTTACAATCAGGATGTCATGAATGCCTGCCTGCTTCAATTTGTGGATAGCATGAAAAATCATAGGGTACTTTCCAACAGGCAGCAAATGTTTATTGGTTACTTTGGTTAATGGGAAAAGGCGAGATCCCGTCCCTCCTGCAAGAATAATACCCTTCATATAAATACATCATCTCCCTCACAGAATTAATCCTTTCGTCTTCTCACATAGGTGGATTAGATTCAAGGCACAAAAAAAATCTCAGCATCTTGAGCTAATGCCATACCACAAAGGAAATAATAATAGAGAATTTTCAATTTCATTCAAACTGAATAATCAACCCTTATTCATTAGGAATGCCCTTACTTAGAGCAGAATGACGAAAGGCCTTACTTTTTGAATCGTATTGTCCATGCCTCAATAGAAACTGTAAAGGTGTCTTAAGACGTGGCTCTATAACCAATGCCACTAAAGCAGACAGCGCAAGCGAAGCTATGATAGCGATAATAACGATAACCGGATCTGTAAAAACCTGCTGCAGTGCAGGATATTTTTGAAAAAGATATCTATCAGAGAAAGCTCGAACAAAAAAACCTAAATCCGCATGAAGAAGATATAATGTATAACTCATGGAACCTAAAGCAGTTACCAGTTTGCTAGGCAGAGAAATTTTATCGTGATAAGAAACCCAATAGACAATGGAAATAATTGTAGGTGCAAAAAGCAATGTTCCCAAGTCAGAGAATCCATAATTATATGCACCTGATATCCATGATTCAAAATTAGAAAGATGCTTCCAAATTAAGATGCTAGATAATATTAATCCAAGACTGGTAAAGGAAGTACTCTCTTTTTTACGTATTTGATATAACAAAATTCCTGCAATAAAGTGACCAGAAAACTCTGTCAGAAGATAATCAGATAAAAATTTATAATTGAAGAAAAATTGATTACATAAAGAAATAACCAGCCATACAGGAATAATTATATTTTTTTTCCTCTCCCAAACCTTAAAAATTATAAGAATAGTTACTAGTATATAGAATTTAACTTCAATTTGAAGTGTCCAGTAAACAGTCGTTAATAATTCTTGTCCAAACAGCTGAGGAAACAAGGTAAGGCTGGTGATCCAACGAACAAATACATCCTTCACTGAGACTCCTGGAAGTAAACTAGCTGTACCAGCTGTAATCAATGAACAGACTAATAAGGCAGGCATAATCCGCACAAAACGTGATTTTGCAAAATGACTAAAGCTTCTTCCCTCTGCTGAAACACTTATCACAAATCCACTAATTACAAAAAATACATCTACACCAAAATCGCCAAAATGCGTAATTGGGAATAACTGATTCTGGGGCCAATAACCCTGAAGAGGTCCTATGAAAAAATAATGATATAACACAACACTAACTGCTGCAAAAAATCTCAGTATATCAAGACCTTGAATACGAATTTTCATACAATTCCTCAATTCCACTTAAAATGTATGTCTTAGGTTCACAAAATTATGATAGGTCTGAATCATTCTTACAAAACAAATCTAAACAATTGCCCTATTAATACCTATCTCTTAATTGTAAAAAAGGCTTTTCAATACTTGAGTAAATTAAAGCTGATGTCGCCAATACTAGCGGAAACAGCACTAAAACTGATGTGAGAATCCCGTTTTTAAGAGGAGATAAAAATTCAAAAGAAAAGTACCAACCACGATGAACCAAAACAGTCAACACTATATAATGCGTCAGATAAATCGAATAACTCAGTTCTCCAATTTTCGCTAAAAATTTCTGTATAAAGTTATTATTTGTATTAAACAATTTAACATAAGATATTAGAAGTAAAGACCATACAATCCCCTCAATTGTTGGCCACAGTATCTTCCAAAATGCCTGAATCGGCCATCCGCCAAATATATTAAATAAATACAACATTCCAATAATTAAAAATATACTTGCAAACAATATATAATACCATAAACTCCTATTTATATTCCATTTTACATATACAAAAGCAGCAATCATTCCTATAATAAATTGATCCATTCTCCCAATAATAGTCCAATATGAGACATCTCGAATATTTGCTCCGAGAAGAAACGCAATCACCCTAATGATTATCATTAAAATTAATAGTTGTAACAGCTTCATAAAACCTTCTTTTTTCAAAAAGAGGAATAGAAAGGGGAACACAAGATAAAAAGTAAACTCCACTGAAATAGACCAAAACATTGAAGAAAAAGATTGTATGTTTAGAGCACCCGGCAAAGAAGAAAATAAAAATATACTTTGGATCATACCAATAAAATTAAAGTTTTCTGGATACAAATACGAGCCACAAATAATTAGAAAAATAAACAAAGGAAATATCCTTAAAATTCTATTGTACAGAAAACTTTTATAATTTATATCTCTATCTCTTTCTATAGATCCATAAGTTAGAATAAATCCACTTAGAACCATAAAAAGAGCAACAGCCGTATGTCCTTCAATAATAATTGATGATAGTGGGCTGCCTGCTCTTGCCCAGTAGTTTGGGGGTACATTCTCACCAAATGCCAACTTATTCGCTATCATTGGAACCCCGTGATAAACAAGTATAAGTATTGACGCAAAACCACGCAAATGATCCGCTGCAGGTAAGTAACTTATATTTTTACTTTTCATCTCCCAAGATGTCTCCTCAAACTCAATTATTGCTTTGTCCATTCACCGACAAGTAGTTCTTCATACATATTACATCAAAATCCGATGCCTTTCTCATTAGAATCTCTTTTACATTTTTGAACATCTTCTGATCTCACTTAAACAACCATCTGCTTAAAGCAGGTGGATTTTGACATGAATGTCGACGACAAAAGTCGTTTCGAGGAAGACGTCACGTTCTTCTCAAAATCCATACGCTAAGCGCACTGCAATCACCGACTAAAACTCGTCCTCTATCTTGAAGACTCGCTTTATTCCTCTGTAAACTGATTGGCGATATAGTTTCGTATCATTTCCTCTGACACGTAGCCCACTGTAGCACAAAAATAGCCACACGCCCAAAGATGCTGGCCCCAGTATTTCTTTTTTAAATATGGAAATCATCCCTAAATAAATCCAGACGATCTTCCTTTCAGATATTACACACTTTTACTTAACAACAGATGGATGTTCCTTCCCCGCAAGATTCCTATCCCCTTCGCATAGTTGCCTAATCAGATCTCGTGTTCTCACTGCCAGGGGACCTTTCATTACTTTATACCGATATTTCGTCCCCAGATCACATGATATTTGATTTCGTATAGGCTGTTCTTCTCATATCCTTCTATTTCACAAATCAGAATTTCTTTAATTTACAATAAATAAGATTTATTCCTCTGCAAAATACATAAACTGCTTTTTTCATTAATGAAAAATCAATATTTTTTTTTCTGTGTTTCGGTTTATTATTTTGTACATAATTCACAATACATTTAATATTATTACTCCACTGATACTGATTAATTAAACTCTTAAAATTAGACTCATAAAACGATTTACCCGGAAATTCCATAATCTGTTTCGCCAAATTCTCTGGTGTCAGATTTTCAATAACCATTCCAATCGACTTATCCTTTATTTCATCAGAAAAAAAATCACCTGAATTGGTTAAAATCGGTAGTCTAGTCCAAATGTAATCCAACATTCTGGTCCTGAAGGAATAACGAGTTTCAATATGATTTTTATGAATATTTACTCCAATATCTGCTTCTAATAAATAATTTTGCCTTTCTTCATAAGGAACCCAGTCATTAAAGAACACAAACTTATCGGTTAGCCCCAATTGATTACTCAATTCAATAGTCTCATCAACGATCCTCATCCTCTTTATACTAGCATTAGGATGTTTAATTCCCATAAAAAAAAGCTTAATATCACTTCGCTGATAACTAACAAGCTTCATCGCCTCAATGAGAGTAATGGGATCAAACCATTCCCATATTCCTCCCCCCCAAACAATAACCCTGTCATGTTTATCTATTCCAGGGTACACTCCTTTAAGAACTTCCTTTGTTTTGTCTGGGGGAGCATTTGGAATACCGAAAGGAACTACACCAATTAAATGCTCAAGCGACTTACTAATGCTGTATTCCTTTAAATTAATTCGTTTTAACGCATTAAGTGTTCCAAGCCAGAAGTCTTTTTGTTTTTCGGATGCACAGATGAAATAATCACCATACTTCAACTGATCATTTTGAATATTAACTATATTATTAAATATAAGATTACCCTTCATATCGTTTTGGTTCAGTTCAAGATGTTCAAGCACGAAAGGATCATACAAGTCCACAATTATACTTGCTTTAGCGCTTCTCAAAAATCTAAACTTCCATAAAATATCTCCTTGCAACAAAATAGAATCGACACTTTTTGCGTGCTTTTTTAATTCTTCACAGTTAGTGC
Source organism: Paenibacillus enshidis (assembly GCF_042136365.1). Lineage (NCBI taxonomy): Bacteria > Bacillati > Bacillota > Bacilli > Caryophanales > Paenibacillaceae > Paenibacillus > Paenibacillus enshidis. Next base: position 19,967 of record NZ_JBHHMI010000005.1, read on the forward strand.
TGCTTAACTTTATTGTAGTACCATTTAATTCACTATGAAGATCAAAGTTATGGTAGTTAGGAATTGCAAGTATTACATTAAAATGCTTAGAAAGCTCGAGAGCCAAATTCCAATATCTAATACCAGGACCGGCCATTTTAGAGGCTATTACATCTGATGAAATAATCAATAAACTTTTCATAATATTAACCTTCTTATTCACCCTTATTTTCCTCTTTAAAATACACCTTTTTGTTATAGATACTTATTAATGGCCTCAAACGAAAATAGGTAAGTAAGCCTTGTGGCCACGAAGAATCTTCAATGTATCGAACAAATTGTTTCTTTCCTTCCAGAGACAACACTGCCTTTACAGCCAATTTTAAAGGGAAGGATCTCTTCTTTTCGACAAATTCCCCAACACCAAAAGTTTCATTATGAGCTAAATTAAAAAAGGCATTAGCTAAAGAATTAGAAGGTTCTGTTAGTAACTCTCTTAATAATTCCTTAGAGTATTCTTTCAATTCTCTAGTAGTCCAGGCTTGATTGTATAAAAGAGGATACCATCTTTCACAAGCATCCAAGACGCCTTTTTGAAAATGAGATATATATTTTTCATGCACCTCATTCTCTTTCTTGCTTTCATCATAACAAACCTTTAAGTTATTACTCACAACTTCATAACCCTTGACACTTCCCATTGCTGCATTGCACAGCATTTCAAGTGGAGCCACATGTCGGATCATATTCATTTCCTGCTGGCTTATAAAAGAACGCTTCGTTGTATTATCTGGTTGGACATTTATAAATGAGTATAGGCCAAAATAATAACCAATAACTTTTGAGTGATCTAGCAAGTAAGCCAAATTATCTTGAATTGTTCCCCTCCACCCAATATCAACCATAAAAACATCGGTTCCATTTGTAATTTCGTGTTCTTTCAAATACCTTGTAAGCAGTTCTCTCTTCAAAGAAATATCATTACTGAGCATGGTAGTAAAATCACTATCAGTGAACAGTCTGATTACAGACTCATTTTGCCACGGATACACGATTGCTTCATCCACGTTCAAATTATATTTCATCATGAAGTCACCGTACTTATTTAGATCTACGTTCAAGGTTTTGAAAAGCGCACTTATAGATTGTATAGAATACTGATTCCATATACGCATAAACTCCTGAATCGACACTTCTCTTAAAGAGGGAGAGAATGTTGCCAGTCTGCTGACTTCTAACAATTCAGACTTCGGTAAGACATTCGCATGAGGATGAACACTAGAAATAACATCATGAATTTTTTTGAAAAACACACCCTCTCTTGTCAAATAATAGACGGTTTTGGCCTTATTTTGTTTGGCGGCCTCTATCACATGAAGAATAAAGCTCAGAAAAATCAAACTAAATTTCACACCATCATTATAGCAAGCATGATTAAACTTATTTAGATACAATTCATTACTTATACTTTCACTCATCTCTTTCAACACAGAGGAAGGTGTATTAATTCTTTTTTCAAATCTAATGTTATGCTCTTGTCTCAAGCCTTCTTCTCTTTCATTAAAATAATGCAATACATTTATCCCCAGTTTTGAAGGTTGCGTAACATCTGAATGTTTATTATCACCTAAATGAAAATGCTCCGACGGACTCACTTGATGTATCTCATGAATTTTTTTAAAAAGATTAGAACTTCTTTTGTTATAGCCTAACTCTACAGAAGTAATTCCATTCTCTTCTGTTAACCCCTTTGCCCTCAGTATCTCAATAATGAATGAACTATCCGCATAAAAGTCTGAAAGAAAAGATCGTTGCTTATAGGAATAACTATTTAATACATTAAGTATATTGGGATCCAAATATGTGATATCAATCTCATGTTGTAGTTCTGCACAATATAAATCATCCACAATGCATTCTATATCTTCGTCTGAAATAGATGAAGAAGATATTTCTTGTAACCACTTTTTCAAAACATCTTTTATATCATATTCATCATCCAAACCATTATTAACATTCAATTGTCCAAGTTCATATTCTATACGCTGTCGCTTACGAAATAAAATGATCTCATTATCATCAACAAGTTCCAATTCAGGATAATTTGCACGCAAATAATTAATGGAACTAATCTTAACCTCATCTGGATGACTTTTTCTTCTTAGGACAGTGTCCCAAATATCAAATGTTAGTAACTTGTACTGATCCATGTTTAGACCTCATTAAATTATTTTTTTTACCTTGTTTTTAACTTTTCTCAAGAAATCTTTTAATCCCAGAGAAGAATTAGTTTTTACGGGATACAATGGCTTTATTTTTTTTAGGAAAGCATCGGCAACTACCGGAGGCTCGTTGTAAGATTTAGGATATACCTGATTTTCAAAACTTCCACTCATTAAAATATTCTTTACAGCTTCAGTAAACTGCGTATATCCATGCTCTAATGTCTTTTCTTTCATAAACTCTACTCCGAATTGTGACATCGCATCTATTTGCTCTTCATTAGTCAATATACTAATTAATGCGTTAGCAATGGATTCTGGGGTCTGGTCAGCAAGCTTTACCCCACCATCTGGCATATCGTACAAGTTGTTCTCTCTATAAATATCCACGACTGGCAATCCCGCAGCCATCATTTCAAACGGAATTCTCGAGGGATTAGAGGAACTAATACACAAGCCCACTGAACACTTATTATACAATTCATTACACCCTTCGACCGAAATTAGCTCTAAATTTGTGTGTTCAAACCAAACATTCGTTTTATTTTTCGAACCGTATAGATAAATTTTAACTTCAGGCATTAAGTGTTTAACGATACCGAGGGCTTCTATCCCAATAATGCTACATCTTCGCGGTTTTTCCGGTTGATAGATAAAACATATTGCTTTTTCCCTTTTCGCCCCGGGAAGCCTCTTATACACATTATGATCTGCACAAAAATCAAAATAGCTAGAGGGTGTATTAAAGCGCTCAACCATCACATTTGATAGCCATTTCCCGATCGTAATTGGGGTCAAATTATACTTATACGAATTTTCAGCCAGGAGATATCCATCACCCATAGGATTAAAATAGGCCTCGAAATCTTGTACAAAATAAAATTTCTTGGTATCATATGGAATATCTCTGACAACCTTAGCAGTATGCCACGCAGTAGCAAAAATTGCATCATACTTTTTTTCTGTACTGAACCCAAGATAAAAATCAGCATTAATTTCTCCAAAATATCTATTGATGCTTAATTTCATGTCTTTAAGGTTCAAGTAACTATTGTCGTCTTCAATGTAAATATCACTTTCATATCCTTGTGAAGCTAATGCATTAACATTTTGAAATATAGTTCTATGTCCCCCAGATCCCTCCATCGGACTAGGCACAAACCACGCAACTTTAACCACAGTTTTCCCTCCACCAAAATCAAGTTGTTCCGTTAAATGAATGCGATATATCGCTAAAACGGTTGCTACTTTCAACAAAAACGCCTTTTTCGGGAGTACTAATTAGCTGTACTTCAACACTTACTTTCCATATTAAAACATGTATTACATCCATCCCCTTTTTCTCCCCCCCTTTTTCTCTAAAATCTCATTTTGCAATGCAATGGTCGTATCTCGTTCTTGTATCATTCCTTCCATCTCTTGCATTGCTTCATACCGCTTATCCAGCATCACATTTTGGGAGGCAATGACTTTATCTCGTTCTTGTATCATCCCTTCCATTTCTTGCATTGCTTCATACCGCTCATCCAGCATCACATTTTGGGAGGCAATGACTTCATCTCGTTCTTGTATCATCCCTTCCATTTCTTGCATTGCTTTATAGCGCTCATCCAGCATCATATTTTGGGAGGCAATGACTTCATCTCGTTCTTGTATCATTCCTTCCATTTGATTAATTGTTTCAAAACGTTCAATACCTAACACTTCAAGGTCATTAACTTTAATAGTTGCAAGATCCAACTCAGATTTTGAGGTATAATACAAGATTTTATCAAAAATATTCTCGTCAATCATTAAGTTATAGTATTTGTCACCTTTCGGAAATAGAACCCCCAGCCCCCAACTATGCTCGAATTCAAAGCTACTGTATCGCTCTTGAAGCTCTTTCCAAAAGACAGAAGATCCATAACCAGTATCCGATGCAATATCATGAAATAAGAAAATCCCATTTTTCTTCAACTTAGGAAGATAACTCAAATAATCATTTTTCACAGCATCGTACTCATGAAATCCATCAATATGAATAATATCAAAATAATCATCTACAAAGTAAGGATTTGCCTCATCAAAGGTCATTCTATGCATTCTAGTTTCTATTTCGAGAAAATAATTATCAATGGTTTTATTCACTAAACTATATACCTCTTCACCATAAAATCCAGCTTGGGAATCTCCCACCCATGTATCAACAGCTTCAATCGTTGTACTTATTTTAAAGTCTTTAATTGCTTGACACATAGCAAAAAATGAGCATCCATAATGTGTGCCAAGTTCTAGTACGTGCTCTGGCCTAATAAACCTTAATAAGTCGTAAACAAATCTCCTATGTCCTGACCATGGAGAGACATTTAATTTTTCATTTAGAATGTCTGATTCAAAAATAGGATTACTGATGTTCCAGTTAAGCATATTTTTCACCTCCGCAAGTTAGTGATCTCAACTTTTTCAATTTTATTATTAAACAAACAATGGATAGTTTTATGAGGAGAAACACAGGAAAATTCAAACACATTATGAGCCCAACATTGTATAACGTGCTGCAACTCATGACTACCCTCTCCTATTCCCAATGTAATGTAGTAGTAACCTTCCTTTATTTCAGGCCATTGGAAAACAAAGCTAGCAAGAATACCGCCTTCATCAAGCGAGAACACTTTCTCCAAAGAAGTAATGGTATTTTCACCGAAAATTTGATTCCCAAATTTATCCGAAACAATATACCCTATTACGCCCTCACGGATATTTTTCAAAGATTGAATAGTACACGTTATACGTACTTTATCGCCTGCCATAATATACCCTTGGTATGCAGAACCATTAACCTCTACCTTAAAGCTCTTTATAGATGCCTCCAAAGCACCTCCTAATGCTGCTTGATCTATCGTAGTGAACGACGCACTCTCTTTAATGCTAGTTTCCAACTCATTAGCTTTTAAAGCATAAGCTGATTCCTGTGACTTCACAAAGAAATTTTCTGAGTGCATCTTCTTAACGAAGTACTCAATTCCATCAAGTGTTCCACCATCAAACACTTTTTTCCCCTCAGAAATTACTATACATCTATCTGCAAGGTTCGCGACACTGGTCATATCATGAGTTACTATAATTTTAGTAACATCTTTCATTTCATTTTTCATGTATGTGTTACATTTTTGCTGAAAGAAAATATCACCAACGGAAAGAGCCTCATCTACAATTAAAATATCAGGTTCAAGGTTTATCATAAGTGCAAAGGCAAGCCTTGCAAACATACCGCTAGAATACGTTTTGACCGGAAGGTAAACATATTCTCCAATATCTGCAAAATCAAGTATATTTTCAAGTTTGTTTCTAATAGCCTCGTCTTCAAATCCGAACAACGATCCATTGAAATAAATATTTTCAATTCCAGTAAGTTCAGGATTAAAACCTGCACCTAGTTCAAGAAGTGAAGTTATTCTACCTCGAACTTCCACATCACCTAAAGTCGGGGTTAAGACCCCAGCCAATATCTTTAAGAGTGTAGACTTTCCCGATCCATTTTTCCCTATTACCGCAACTGTTTCCCCTCTATTGAGCTCCATGGAGAAATTTTTCAGAGCATACTTCTCCTCATGTAGTGCTTTGCTTGAAAAAAAATTCAATGTCTCCTTTAATCTATCCGATGGTTTCTTGTATAATTTATATAGTTTAGTTAGACCTTCGGCTCTTATCGCTGTCTCTGTATTCATAAATCAATCATCCTTCTCTTATAGAAAGGTTTTTATTAAAGAACATCTGAAAATGCACTTTTCGAACGCTTAAACAATAAAATTCCAATAACAAGAACAACAAGGACCTGAATGATGTACAATATGCTAGAAGTTCCATTTTCCCAAAAATGACGACCATAGATGAACGAATCACGATAACCGGAAGTTACATAATACATGGGATTTAACTCGAAAATAAAGGAGTATTTATCAGATATGATCACAGGATTCCAAAAAATAGGTGTCAACCAAAAACCAAACTGTATAATTATCCCTACAATTTGACCAACATCTTTAAAAAATACGCTTAATGAAGAAGTTATATAGGCTATCCCAATTATGAGTAATGTCGAAGTAAAAAGATAGTATATTATATCAAAGTAATATACGGTCGGAGAATACCCATGTGCAAGAAACAGGCAGATCGCAAGTACGATAAAAAACAAATGTATCAGTAAAGAAGCCAAAATTTTGATTAATGGTAAATACCCAACTCTAAATCGGACTTTCTTTACTAAGTAAGCATTATCAATCACAGATGTAGTTGCAGCCCCTATACTGTCCGAAAAATAAAACCAAGGTATTATCCCTGGAACTAACCATAGAACAAAGGATATATCATTAACAGGAGCGCTTCTAAATCCCACTTCAAAAACAAACCAGAACGTTACAATGGTGATTATGGGATTGATTAATGCCCAGAAGACACCTAAATAAGAACCAAGGTATCGTGTTTTAAAATCATTTTGTACCATCTTCCACAGTAACTTCCGATCAAGAATAAATTGCTTTACGTAATTCAAGATACTTATTCTCCTTTTATAATTTCTTTTAAGAATTTATTGTTCAAATTATTAATTTCTCTTTTTAACTTAAGTAAAACAAAAGTCAAGACCAACAATAAAATAGATAACACACTAATAATCACAACCACTACTGTATTCACATAATTACGAGTCACACTTTCATTTAAAACGTCATTTATCTTCTTATTGTTGAGGTAGAGGTCTCCATTCAGATATATTCCACCAAAATTATCAACCATAACTGCCTCTTTTTTTCCATCGTTACTGACAATTCTAAAGCCTGCCTCTGATTGCTTTATAGTAAGCCACTCTCTTTGATCCCCTTCAGATTCCATTCTTTTTTCCAGCTTTATATAATCATCAGAAGCAAAAGCTAGTCTACTGAAAGACAACAGCGTAATTAGTAAAAATATAGTCCCAAACAAAATCTTACAAACTTTCATAATTCCTTTAACATTCCTTTCTTCACATGATTTAAAATAATTACAAACATGATTTCTAGAGAACATTATGCTAAAATATTGACGTATCTACAAGAAAAGGAGATTGTAAACCTTGTCGAATCCAGTATACGGGAAACAAGCCCAAACGTCGACCCGTGACGATAAAAGGTCGTCGTTATTTTGGGTGTTAATTGTTGGAATCATGTTGTTGTTTATCTGGGCTCCATTTCAGGCAGCTCTGTTCAATGGGCAAATGCTTGATTTCGAGAAGCCTGTTTATTGGGCTCTCACTATCACCTCTGTTCTTTTGATCATAGCACTACTTAGCTATTATAGAAAATTCAGACTGGAAGAGCAAAGGGACTGGCTGGCAGTGTTGGTAGTTCTGCTTCCGCTGACTTACGTATTATCTCTAGTCTCCGCTGCCTCGCACTACTTGGCCATGAATATGGTGATCGTACAGTGCATTTACGCTGCCATGTTCATCATGTCGTTGTACCTCTTGAAGGATCGGCTGGGCAATAACATCATCCAAACTACGATAATGACTGTAGCTTATTTGATCGTTGGTTTTGGTTTTATCAATTGGTTCGGACAGTGGGTTCTGGCCGGCAAGCTGGTAGACTGGTTCTCCAGTGCAGTGTATCAAAACCGCTATACCAGTGCCGTCATGACGGATACGAACGGTCTGCGTCTGACTTCTGTATTCCAGTATGCGAATACTTATGCGGCGTTTCTGATGGCATTCTTTTTTGCAGGGATCTTTAGCTTGATGAAATCAAAGACCTGGTTTGGGCGGCTAACACATGGCTTTATGCTCGTTCCGATTCTGGTTTCTCTGTTTCTGACCTTGTCCCGTGGCGGCTTGGTTATGATGCCGGTTGTATTCATCCTGTTGCTGTTGTTCTTCAAACCGGCCCGGCAGTTGCTGTGGATTATCTATTGTGCGGTATCAGGAGTTGTCTCGTTGGCTGTTCTTAGCCCGATTACCAATATAGGACTTGATCTGAATCAAACGTACAACGGAGCCACCGCAGCCAAAGGCTGGGGATTGCTCATTGCAGCTTCGCTCGTTGCAGGCGTAGTATCCTGGCTGATTCAGCAGTATGTCGCGCCAAAGCTTGAGAACGGCATGCAAGGCTGGGCCTCGCGAAAACTTTCCAATCTGTGGCTGCCTGTCGGCTCGGTCATCATCGTCGGGGTTGTAGCCTTCCTGCTGATCGGTACAAGCCTGCGCAACGTATTGCCTGAAAATATCCGCGTACGGGTGGAAGGCATCAACTTCCAGCAGCACAGTGTATTGGAACGCTTTCAGTTTTATGAGGATGCATCTAAGCTGATTGCGGACTACCCGATTATCGGAGCTGGCGGCGGCGGGTGGGCAACACTGTACGAGAAGTATCAGGATTACCCTTATACAAGCCGTCAGGCACATAACTTCTTTATGCAGTATTTAGTCGAGGTAGGTATTTTAGGCTTTGTTATCTTTATGGCTTTCATTTTGTTTGTGTTTTATAAATATATCCGTGGTTATATTCAGCAGAATGCGGAGCAACGAGACTCTTACTTTCTCTATTTCATTTTAACGCTGTCCATCCTGCTGCACAGTATCCTGGACTTTAACCTGAGCTATGTGTTCATGGGTATGCTGGTATTTGTAGGGCTAGGGGGTATGGCTGCGGCAATGGACAGCAGGCCAGTGAAACGGCTTTCTCTGAATCCTGCCGCTTTCAGACCACTGTACAGCGGGATCATTGGAATTGTAGCGATCATCCTGGTATTTACTGGTTTGCGTTTCATACAATCAAGCAGTGCATCCATGGAGGCCAGACAGGTTGCTCGTACGAGCCAATCTTTTGATCAGATTCAGGCGGCAGCCGATGAGGATTTGTCCATCCGGTCGACGCATCCAGATTCGCTAATCCTGCTGTCATCACTATACCAAGCAGCCTATAAACAAACTCAGAACGAACAGTTTTATACGGCTGATGAAGACTTGCTGCAGCGGGGCTTGATAGCCGAGCCTTTTAATAAAAGCATGACTTCTAATCTAATGTCTCATTATCAATTGAAGAACAACAATGAGAAGGCTTTTGAAATCCTTCAGGATAAAATTTCGAACTATACATGGGATATTACGTGGTACAACAATCTCATTCAGCAAGCTTTTACTCTCGGCAATCAAGCGAGAGAGCAGGGTGATACGGCGAAGCAGCAGCAATACTTTGAAGCAGGCTTGAACGCCTATCAAAAAGTGCTGGATGGAATGGCGCACATTGATGCCCTACCTGACAGCATTATGATTGCGAAACCGTTTAATGTGACGCCTGAAATCGCCTTGAATACGGGCAAAATTCAGTTTATGTCCAATAAACCTGCTGAAGCGACAGCGATCCTGCAGCCTCTTCTTAACGAAGATCTAAGCAACGCAACGAATAAAGAAATCGCCCGCTACTACGTTGCCGCTACTCGGAAACAAGGACAGGTAGATCAGTCTTGGTACAACAAGCTGATTCAAGCCGATGCAAATGAAAAGCAGCAGGTTGATGCTTTGGTTGCACTAAATCTTCAATAAAATGGAATTAATAATAACATCTTTCAAGGTACTTCACAGAAGACAAGAAAAGGTCACTCTCTAAAGAGTGACCTTTTTCTCTTGGTCCATTTTCTCAATGACCCGTCTCATATAATCGAGGACGTCATTTTTCAATTCATCATGCTTAAGTGCATAATGAATTGTAGTTTCAATGAAGCCTAATTTTTCACCCACATCATGCCGATTCCCGTCAAATTCATAACCAAGGATCGGGCTATGTTCACCTAATTCCGCCAAAGCGTCGGTAAGCTGAATTTCACCGTTCACGCCTGTTTTTTGCTGCCCCAGCAATTCGAAAATATCCGGGGTTAAGATATACCGTCCCATGATGGCCAAATTAGACTTGGCTTCCTCCGCCTTTGGCTTCTCCACCAACCGTTTCGCTTCGACAATCTTATCCTCAAGCGAGGTACCTTCCACAATACCATAGCGGTTCACCTCGTTCCAAGGAACCTGCTTTACCCCTACCACGGCCCGCTGATACCGGTCAAAGACATCCATCATCTGCTTGAGACAAGGGACTTCGGATTCAACGATATCGTCCCCAAGGAGGACGGCAAATGGCTCATCTCCGATAAATTTACGGGCACACCAGATCGCATGGCCCAGGCCTCTCGGCTCCTTTTGGCGTATGTAATGAATATCCGCCATTTCAGAGGGTTTGCGCACTTCATCAAGCAGCTTCCATTTTTCTTTTTCAGCCAGGTTATATTCGAGTTCAAAGGAGGAGTCAAAATGGTCCTCGATCGCTCTTTTCCCTTTACCCGTAACAATAATAATATCCTCTATTCCCGAGGCAACAGCTTCCTCAATAATGTATTGAATGGTCGGCTTATCGACAATGGGAAGCATTTCTTTGGGCATCGCTTTGGTTGCAGGCAGGAATCTCGTACCCAAGCCAGCCGCCGGGATAATTGCCTTACGAATTTTTTTCATATGACTTGCTCCTTTATCTCATTCCATATCAATTCTTTAAAATGTATACGGCTCTATTATAACAGATATCTCCTAGCCTATAGTAAATCATATTTTGCACAGCCAATACATTAGAAAAATGCCAAGAATACCAGAAACAGACTAAGGAATCGAATAGGCTCATGCGCAATTGCATGGGCTCTGGGGTTCAGGCCACCCAACTGGTGGCCCGAACCCACAGAACCCGGATGTGCGAATCCTCGCATCCGGCTACTCCGGTGCTACCTACTCTGGGAACGTGATTCATTGTGAAAATCGGTAAGAGAACGCAGACCGATTCTGCTAAATCATTCGTTTGGCATCGCGTAGTACACATAACGCATCGGGAACGACGACTCTTTATCTCTGCAAGCTACATACTAAGTAATTCCCTGATGTCCTCCTCGCTCAGTGCGGAGGTGTTGCCTGTAGAAGAGTTCAGTACATCCTCGATCAGGTCCTTTTTCTTCTGCTGCAGCTCCAGCATTTTCTCTTCAATTGTGCCTTCTGCCACCATTCGGAACACCTGCACGATTTTACGCTGTCCCATGCGGTGGGCACGGCCCGCTGCTTGCTCCTCGACCGCCGGGTTCCACCACAGGTCGAACAGAACGACCGTGTCGGCGCCGGTCAGGTTCAGGCCGGTTCCACCCGCCTTAAGCGAGATCAGGAAGATGTCGTTCTCGCCTTCATTGAAGCGGTGGCTCATCTCCACACGCTCGCTGGCAGGTGTGCTTCCATCAAGATAGAAGGTCTGGTAGCCGTGCTTCTGCAGCGTAGTGCGAATTAACCCCAGCATGCTGGAAAATTGAGAGAAGATCAGGAAGCGGCGTCCACTGGCCAGACCGTCCGCTACCATCTCCAGCAGCTGCTCCAGCTTGCCGGAGGTTCCCTCGTAATTTTCAATGAACAGGGATGGATGGCAGCAGAGCTGGCGCAGGCGTGTAATTCCGGCCAGAATTCTCATGCGGCTCTTCTGGAAACCGTCTGTCTCCAGATCCTTCAGGGTGTCTTCCCGCAATCGTGCCATATACGCCATATACAGCTTTTTCTGCTCTTTGACAAGCGCCGAGCGGTGCACGGTGTCGATGCGGTCTGGAAGCTCCTCCAGCACATCCTGCTTGAGCCTGCGCAGCAGGAAGGGTGAAATCATACGTGCAATGCGCTCACGCGGCAGCTCTTGCAGATGGGTTTGTCCATGGAACAGGGCGGGAAAAACGGCCTCGAAGATCGACCACAGCTCCTGCAGCGAGTTTTCGATCGGTGTTCCTGTCAAGGCAAACCGGTTTTTCGCGGATAGCTGTTTCACCAGTTGCGCCGTCTGGGAGCCGCTATTTTTGATCGCCTGGGCCTCGTCCAGAATCAGAATCGGGAAGCTCTTGTCCTTATACCATTCTGCGTCCCGGCGCAGCAGTGGGTAAGAGGTAATCAGCACATCGTAAGCCTGTGCCTGCATGTCCTCCATCAAGCTGCTGCGCTGCTCTTTGTCGCCGGCAGCTACTGCGACCTTCAGTTCCGGAGCAAAGCGGCGCAGTTCATTCTCCCAGTTATAGGTGAGTGAAGCTGGCGTAATGATCAGCACAGGTTGCTGTGCTGCAGGATCGGCATTTCGGCTGCCTGTCCTTGCTTCAGTGCCTGCTTCAATGCCTGCTTCATTACCCGCCGCAGCGGCCGCTACACGCTCGTCCAGTTCAGAGCGAATATAGGAGATCGTCTGTAAGGTTTTACCCAACCCCATATCATCGGCCAAAATGCCGCCAAAACCAAAGGCAGACAAGTTCTTGAACCACTGAAAGCCCTCTGCCTGATAATCCCGCAATATTGGCTCCAGACTGGCAGGCAGTTCGTACGACATCCGCTCCGGACGAAGCAGACGCTCCAGAAACTGGCGTAAAGGCTTGCCGAGCCGCACAGTTTTGCTCTTCGCCTCCTCAGGGTGAAACAGCTGCAAGGCCCGCAGACCCGGCAGACGAAACACGCCTTGCTTCGCCTGATCACGCTTCAGGTCCAGTTGTTCAGCTACGGTCCGGATTTCATCGTAAGCCTGTCCTTCCAATGACAGAAGTACGCCGTCACGCAAACGCACATATTTTTTCTTCTCTACAATATGCTTCAGAATATGAATGATCTCTTCAGTCTCTATGCCCTCCAGCTCAAAGGCAAGCTCCAGCCAGTCGAGCCCCTGTGTGATGTCCGCCTTCAGCTTCATCTGGTTGGAGGAGCGCTGCCTGAACTGCTGCACCGACTGTGACACATACAGCTCTGCCAGTTCCTCCAGCGAGGGCAGCACATGATACAGCATCTCATACATCTGTTCATCCGTGCTTGCCAGCCAACGGCCGCTGATACAGGATATAGCAGCCTCCTCCAGCAGTCTCAACACACGCTGTTCATGTTCACTGTCACGAATGAGAATGATCTCTCCGGATTGGCGCTGTTTGGAGGAGGGCGATAAGGGATCAATTACAATATCCCCATAATGAAATTCGATGCGCAGCACCAGCGTTTGGGCCTCTCGATCCAGAAAGGCCTTGATGGTAAGCTCAGGCTCTTGAATATTCTTCTGCACCTTCTTATCCAGCTTGACCTCACCGAGCTGACGCAGCACAGGCAGTGTATTCTGCAGGAAGGGCTCAATCTGTCGGGCAGACACCTCAATCCGTTCCTTACCACCATAAGTGGACAGAGTGGATTTCAGCATGGACAGCTGTCGAATATGCCGGGGCTCCATTTTGAACAATTTTCCAGACTCCAGCACAATTCCGTAATTCTCCAGAAGTGCCAGCCTGTTTACACCTTCCACCTTCAGAGCATAACCATCTTCCTGACCCGGAGTGATCTTATACTGAACCGGCGGCAGTCCTTCAGCCTGTTCAAGCTGATTGGTACCTAATGTGCCCTTCCCCTCCCAGATGACATGTCTCGCTTGCAGCAGCCTGTCCAGCAGTTGATCCCACACTATGGGTGGAATATACATTCGCTTGGGATCTTCGTAAGTGCCGAGGCTGGACGAATAAGGATTTATCGTTTTCTTCATCAAGCGTTCATTGGCTCTGGCGCGCAGCAGGATGTCCATAATCGCCTGATCCTCCGGCAGAAAGATCTGGCTTGTCTGATCGAAGGTGAACATTTTTGTAAAAGGATACGACTCTCCGCTGCCCACCGCATCCAGAAAGTCTCTGATCTTCTGCACAATATAAGTTCGTTTGATCCCGATTTTCATCTCCAGTGCCAAATGATCTTCAATATTGTAGCCTTCCATGACCTTGACTATATATTCCACCTGTAGCGCGTCTTTCACTGGAATACTCCTGAACGTATCGGATACCGGAGCCTTATCATGTCCCGCTTTACGTACATCCAGTATTTTTATCATCTGCTCGGCTGCTGCGTAACTAACCGATGGCAGCTTCTGGATCTTAGAGTTCACGGCTCTCTGACCAGCAGGGATCGGCGACGCTTCCTGTCGGCTGTTCGTCTGCGGATGGCTGGCAGAGCCGGAAGTAGTGCTAGTCACGCGATGCAACAAAGAGTTCGGCCCCCAAATGGAGAGGGATTCCTGCTCAATGCGCTCTTTTTCCCTCTTTCTCTCCTGCTTCTCGTCCTCCTTGTTCCTCCTATACAGGGAAATCAGCACCGCCGCGACATGCTTGCAGGCTTCGTAATAATAGCTGCCATAGGCAGGACAGGTGCAGCTTGTCTCTACATCTCCATAGTCATCTATATCGACAGTAACCTTGTATTTTTTATTTCCTTGCACAACAGCATTGTATCTTTCACTACTATCGGACAAGTTCATATTTTCTTCAAGATTGAGGGAGATCACACGGCGAGAATCGCAGTAGTCTCTTCCCCTGTTATAGGCTGTTGTTCCGCACAGGGTGCGTATATCATTCAAGCTATAATTGAACATGACTTTGGCACCACCTTTCGCAAAACTAGTTCCATAATCTTAAAAAGCCCCCAGCTCCACAGTACACGTGGTTCCTCTGGAGGCGCAAGTACAGTATATTCACAATATAACTATATCAGAGTTGTGATATACATAGCAGTTTATATTTGAAAAGCCTTGAAAGTTATTCTGTATTTCTATTTCTATTTCACCAGTTGCCCTCTTGTCACGCCAAGCTGGTTAGTAGCCTTCAGCGTCTTCCACACCTGGGTGCCGCTGATTTCGCCGCGCAGGGCGCGTTTATAGAGGTCGATGACCTCGTGTACCTGTTCCGGCGTCTCTTCCAGGAACTCTACGCGGAAGCGGGAGACACCGAGGTCCATGAAGTTGGACAGGTACTCGGCGCCGGACTGCTCGATGGCGTTGTAGACCGTGTTGCGGCAGCCTTCGTCCACGCGGACCGGATGGGACATGCCGATGCGGTCCTGCAGGGAGACGCGGTGCTCCTCGCACGGACGGCCGCAGTTGGTGTAGTCCGTGCCTTCGCTCAGGAAGGTGCAGTAGACGCAGTGTTCGGTATGGAACATCGGCAGATGCTGATGAATGACGACTTCCATTTTGTCCGTACGTGACCGTCCAAGCAGATCAACCATCTGCTGGATGTTCAGGTCGTACGACGGTGTTACGGCATCACAGCCGGCCTCCATGAAGAGATCGACCGCCTTGTGGTTGGCGATATTCAGCGAGAAGTCTCCGATCAGCTCCGGATGCTGCGCGTCCAGATTTTCACGGCGATGCTTCAGGTAGAAATAGAGCGCACCGGTGTTGCGCACCAGCACCGCATCGGGCTGGAGGCGCAGGATGTTGTTGTGGTAACCGTTCTCGCCGGGCATGTGGATGCGCGGGGTGACCAGCGCAATCTTTCGCCCTGCGGCGTGCACGGCCTCAACCGCAGCCGGGAACTGCTTGATGAACTCGAAGTCGGCGTAGATGAACTGCACGCCGGCTTCGAGCGCAGCCTCTACCTGCGGGAGGCTGCGGCACAGCGCGGTCAGCTCCGCCTGACCACGCGCCACCGGCGCTGCTGGCACGGCCGCATCGCCGTAAACCTGGGCCGCCCGTTTCACATAGACCGGCGGCTTCGGCCGTTCGCCCGCGAGCTGTTCCACCGCCTTGCGGCGGATGTTGTTAAGCTCGCGCATTGGCACGATGACGTCCCCGTGCAGGTGGACGTCCAGTGCCTCAAGCTGGAACACAGTCCCGCCCAGACGGCCGAATTGCTCTTCGAGCAGCTCGGCGGTCATTGGACGCTTCTGGGCGATCTCCAGTTCCAGCTCGGAATCAACGCGGACCGTTGTGCCCTTCTGCACGTCGGTCCACCATGTCGTCAAAGGCTGGCCGGGATGGCCTACAGCCTTCACATGCACCGGGAAGACCCGATACGGCTTCTCCGTCTCGTACGTCTGGCGCAGGCGCTTGTCCAGCGCCGGATCGTTCGTTTTCCAGATGCGGTCGCCGATATGGAGACGGCGCAGGTCCACATCGCTCCGGCCTGGCACGATATCGATCATCCAGCCTTCGCCGGCTTCGCCTTCCACCTTGACGCCTTTGCGGCGAATGTCATAGACACGTCCGCCCTCTTCCTTCTTCGTCGGATCGCCGGCATCGAAAACAATGCCGTCCCCACGCTTAAGCGGCGCCTCAATCCGGCACACAACCCCGTCTCGCAAAATTTGCTCCACCCGTCCGAGGTAGACGCCACGGCTTTTCGGGAATGTGCCGTCCACGAGTTTCTTGTTATTCGTTCCATCCAGGAAACCATGCGTAAAGCCACGCGAGAAGCTCTGCTGCAGCTCGCGTATTTCTTCTTTGCTCGGCTTCGTGTCGTCATCTGCGAAGTACCGGTCAATCGCCTTGCGGTACTTGCTGACTACGTTAGCTACATATTCAGGCGACTTCAGGCGTCCTTCAATCTTAAAAGAGGTCACACCTGCTTCGATCAGTTCAGGCATGATATCGATCGCAGCCAAATCCTTCGGTGACAGCAAGTAGGCGACATCGCCCATCGGCTTCTGCTCACCGTCTACCATCAGGTCATATGGCAGGCGGCACGCCTGTGCGCATTCGCCGCGGTTGGCCGACCGTCCGCCCCACATTTCGGATGTCAGGCATTGGCCCGAATAAGAGACACACAGTGCCCCGTGGACAAACACTTCCATCGGCAGCTTTGCCTGCTCGCCGATTTTCTTGATCTGCTTGAGGTTATTCTCCCGTCCCAGCACCACCCGTTCCATATTGAACGGCTTCGTAAATTCCACGGCTTCCGGAGAAGTGATGGTCATCTGCGTGGAACCGTGAATCGGAAAATCCGGCGAGATCTCGCGAATCATTTTCACAAGGCCCAGGTCCTGCACAATCACTGCATCCACACCTGCATCAATACAGGCATCGATCAACTCCTTGGCATCCTCCAGCTCATTTTCAAAAACGAGGATATTAAAGGTCAAAAAACCTTTGACCCCATAGCTGTGCAAGAACGCCATAATCTCCGGCAGCTCATCCATCCGGAAGTTGTTGGCGCGTGCCCGGGCATTAAACTTCTCCACCCCGAAAAAGATCGCATCCGCCCCATTGGCCACGGCCGCCCGCATGCAGTCCCAGTCGCCCGCCGGCGCCAGCAGCTCCACGTCTGCTCTCCGCAATTGCTGTATTTCCATATAATCCTCCCTGATCGGCGCGCTGCGCCCGAATGTCTTGACTTTCCGATTACCGATTTCATATAGTGAAAACCATCTATCGACGTACTTCTCAAAGTATCTGAAAAAGAGCAATGTGTAGCAGGAATGTACTGCCCCATCTTTCATTTTGTACAAATCAATGACTTTGTAACTAATCTAGTGTACCAGACTGCGCGGCCCCCTTCTACTCTTTCCAGGCATTCCTTTCAGAAAATTTTCAGCTGGCACGAATAATAGGGCAACAGCGATTCAAGGAATATTTCCTTCTCGGGGCGTCTTACAACACGGAAAAAGGGGCCCCCACCCAGGACTTGGATCCTTTTGGGGCGCCCCTAAATCATAGAGCTCTGCTTAAAAAATGTTAATCGACGAATTTGAACGAATTTAATGCGGAACTCAAAGCAAGCGATTGCGCGGCCGTATTGTTCGCATCATTCAGCGTTGTGGACAGAATGTAAGTCGCGCCATTATGCTCCAGCAAAATTTGGCGGCCTGTATAGGCAATGCCGTTATTATCCGTTTGATGGAAGGTGAAAGAGACGGCCGGTACTCCAGCAAAATTAATGTCTTTCGCTTCCTCAACCTTCAGGTTCGTGTAATCCTTTGCCTCATTGTCGTAAAAATCCTTGAGTTGGGAAACCGTCATTTCATACGACTGGTCTTCATCAATTCGGATGGCAAAGCTGCCACCGAGAAACTCGTATTCGACATCCGCAGACTCAAAGCGTTCGCTCACCGGTGTCCAGTAGGAAGGGATGTCTACCGAATATCCGTAGGCCTTTGATATTTTACGATCCGTTTTCGTCTTGTCTGTCAGATACTCATTCTCTTCGAGCTGGCCGAAGTTGGTGGAAACCACGCTGAAGTCGATGTCCAGGCTGCGAATCAACAGCTCGAACTGATCCTGCCCTTTGCCGTCATCGTCCGGGAACGAGTATTCCGCCAGATAGCGGTAACCGTTCTCCTGCAGCATGACATCATATTCCTTCACCCAGCCGTTCCCGAAGTCATAGCGGTATTCATGAATGATAGCGTTCTTGCCCGCCACTTCCAGCGGATATGTTTTCTTCGCTTCATAAGCGGAAGACATAAATGAATCCTTCAACCAGGACTGCAGTTGTGCGCTCCAGTCTTCCAGAGCAAAGCCCTGCGGGGCTGAGGTTACGGTAAGCTTGAGCTTGGAGCCGTCCCGGCCCTCATACAGCATGCTGCTATTGTCCCCCGTCCAGCCGGCCGGAATTTTCAGGGCTATGCCGTAATCGCTATTGTATGCATCCTTCATCCCGCCTTCGATGGTGGAAATATCCTTAATGACCTTGTCATCCATGTCAAAGGAGGTTTTAAACGAATTCAGAAGCCCTGCGTATTTATTGAGATCCTTATAGTTCGCGGCGGTTGAATCGGTCAGATATACGGCATACACCTGACCATGACCATAATACTGCCTGTTCTCCCAGAGTGAACCGTCCCCATCCTTGGTTATGATGCGTGCGTAAGGCACCTCCGCATCCGGATAAACTCTGCGGTCAATAATCGTTTCGCCCGTTTCCTTCGCCGTCTGCACAAGCTGCTGAAGCAGATCATCGGCATCATACGGAACCGGCTGCGGCGAGACATGCACCTCCATGTAGTAGCTGCCGTCTTCGCTCATGAAGGTGGCGATGCTCTCATCCTCCCCGCTTTCGCCAATCATCAGCCCTGTCGGATAGCTCATCGACCAATTGTAATAGCTGTTGCCGACCTTTGTTTTTCCCTCATCGTTATCGATCGTCGGCACCTCCGGCTCTGCCGCAGCCGCGCCTGCGCTGGCTTCCATGCGGACGACGAGACTGCCGCCGCCTGTTTTCAGACTGCCGCCCAGACCTTCCGCCACTGACCGCAGCGGTACCATGAGCGTGCCGCCGCTCATTTCCGGTGCGGATGGCAGCTTTACCTTCTGTCCGTCCACCCAGGCCGTCCGGCTGCCAATCGTCAGAACAACCGTATGAGGACCGCTCATCACCTTGACCACATCGCTTTGCTCAAGGCGAATTTGACTGTTAAAGGCTTTCTTGAACACACCGACAGGCACCATCGTTATGCCGTTCTTGGTATAAGGCTTCGCAATGGCAATATTCTGACCGTTCACCACGGCTGTCATACTGCCGGTCTGCAGACGAAGCTCCGTTAATTCACCATCCGCCGCGGCGGGAAGGACCGGAAAGAGCAGGCTCAGGGCAGTCAGACCGGCCGCCAGCCTGCGGGTCATTTTCTTTTGAAATGGATTCATCAAATGCGCATGGAGACACGCGGCTTTAGCCGTGTGAGGAATTGCGCTTGGCATAAGGGCTACCATCGGTAGCTCGCAAGCCGAAATCTCCATGCTTCCCCCTTCCATAATGAAAATTTAACCATGGATCACTTGATCCAAGCTATACTGAATTCAAGTGAAAAGATAGTTCAAGAGAAAACCGTTAGTTGCTGGATGTCCATCACCAAGTAACCAAGGCACTCGTTGAAACAAACCCTATCTATCCCTATTGCTTTAACAATCACTATACCTGTACCGCAAAGGAATGAAGTACATGGGGTACAGTGCAACATGAGTATACCTCTTGTTGCAGGGGCGAAGTCAGCCGTCCTGATGTTCCAACACCCCAAGGTAGGAGCACGATAAGGTGCGTTTGCACTACTGGTTAGGAATAAGTCTAAAAGGCTTGTGTGAAGCGCAAGCACTGTCTACGACGTAGGCAGAGACAAGCTCGTGACTTGAGTCATGAGTTGTTGACACTCGTACCCCTATAAGTGCTTATTTTTTAATACTACAGTGAACTGAACAATACGCTTCATTCGGCAGGCTCCCCGGAGGCTTCAGTCATCGCGGCCTCCAGCATGCTGCCGTCATCCTTGCTCAGCTTCAGTTTGCGTTCAACGATATCCCCGTCCGACTGTATAAGGAGTGTAACGGTCTGTCCAGGCTGAAAGCTCTTCATCAGCTCATTGATATCGATGATGGACGTCATCCTTTTCCCGTTGATGCTGTAGAGCTCATCCCCCTCGGCAATATGCGCCTGCCTTGCTTCCGCTGAAGCGACCTCCTTCACAGTAAGCGGATCATCTGTCGGAAGGCCAACGATGGCTGACCAGCTTTCTTCAAGCTCCACGCCAAGGCTCGCCCGCCGTACTTCTCCGTATTTAAAAAACTGGTTGATGACATATTTAACCGTGTCCGCCGGGATCGAGAAGCCCATATTCTCAATGCCTACTGCTGAAAATTTCATCGTATTAATCCCGACCACCTGTCCTTTCAGGTTGACCAGCGGTCCGCCGCTGTTGCCCGGGTTGATGGCCGTATCCGTCTGAATCAGCTTGTAAGAGGCGTTAACCCCGCGATTCAGCCCACTAACGACGCCTGTTGTCGCAGAGTTGCGCAGCGAGAAAGAGATCGGTGTGCCGATCGCAATAACCTGCTCCCCTACCTGCAGCTGAGCGGTTGAATCCGTAAACACCGCAGGCTGCAAATTGTTTGCGCTAATCTTGATTACAGCCAAATCGCTGACCGGATCGCTGAATTGTTCCGTAATGCCATAGGTTTTGCCGTCAGATGTGACGACCAGCACCTCGTCCAGCCCGTCAATAACGTGCGCGTTCGTAACAATCCACCCGTTATTCTTGATAATGACGCCGGTGCCGTGAGCCAGATTGTAGCGGTCGCCGCCGGAAGAAGTATCCGAAGAAGCCGGTCGGCCAATAATGCCAACCACTGAGGGCGATACCTTTTCTACAACCTGTGGAATCGTACCGGTAGACAATGTATAAGTCCCGCTGGCTCCGTTGTAAGTGCCGCTTGTCCCCAACGCTTTATTGAGTTCATTCACATTGACATAAATAGAACCGTTGATTTTTTGCGCCTTTAACGCCTTTTCGCCCGCTGCTGCGGCCTCCGTACCGCTGCTGCCCAGAAATACAACCGCTCCCAGACCTGCAGCAAGCCAAGCATTCCCCTTTATTCTCATCTTCACCTGTTTCCTCTCTTACCACTATGTTTTCTCTAAAGCGTCCGACTATGTATCCAAGTTTATACTAATCTATTTTACCTCAATGTTCTCCTCAATTTCTTTACGGACACACATCTGCGAGAGGCCAAGAATAGATTTGTATAGATAGTATGAAATTACCATGAAATTGACATAAATAACAATTACAATAGTCCTGTTTTTTGCATAATTCTTTTCCTGTCAGGGACTGCGGACGGAGCAAAATGTTGCGGTTATTCAGCGCGATGATCGCTTGAAATCTATGATTTCAAACTTTTCTATTCTACGAGCCCTGCTCTATACCTGGAAGCAGAATCTTGATGAAATCCAGCACAAGGGAGCCGCTTCCGGAGGTTTTGCTAATCAGGGCATAGCCTTCAGGAATTTTGTAAACTATATCTTCATCATACACAACCTGGAAGTACGGATCTTCCCGATAATGCGTAGAAGCCTGCCATTGGGCTCTTCCTTTGGCATCCAGCCCCGTAATTACAATACCATGCATGGTTAGTCCGCTACCGCTGTCGATACTGTCATATTGGTCCTCCACGCGAACAATTGTCTGGTCAGCAGGGACATAGGTACTGCCTGGGCCATATTCCTGAGACAAACTCACCGGCTGAAACCGCCGATTCAACACGAGGGTGCGCTTAACTAGTTTCTTTCCCCGTTCCAACTCCCCGGTTACAGCAATCCGGTCATCCTCCAGCTCTTGTATTCCGGATATTTTCATAGCGTTGCCAAGCTTCAGATTTATCCTGTCCTGCTCCCTGCCGTATACATCCGCCAGAACGACCACAGGCCCACGTCCGTTGCTCCCGCCAGTCTGGTTCAATACCATGGTATAACCGTTCCCGCTGCCAATAAGCCAGCCTGCTTCCGTATGGCGTGTTACTTTATGCCAAAGAAATTTTCCAGCCTGATCGTATTTGCTGACCGTGAACTCATCTGCTGACTCATCCAGCGACGAGACAAGAAATCCGCCATCCTGCAGAGGCTCCAGTCCGATCCGGGTATCCGTGCGGCTGCCGAAGAGTTCTTCCGTTTGCAAGGGACTCGACCAGAGAGTATCCCCTTGGGAATCCGTGCAAATAACGAACAGTTCCCTGTCCGATTGCTCACTGATATAATCTGCCAGCCACAGTTGTCCTCCGTCAGCGGTTTCGCGCTGGTTGCCTCTGCCGGATCTGGAGCCGGATTGCTTGTTCAATATTATAGAATGCTTCCATAAGGGCTCAAGCACGCTGTCCAGCTTGCTGTATGTCACTTTTAGAACGCTGGATGCTTCATCATTCTCCATCTGGAGAACGGCAAAGCCTCCGCCCGAGACAGGCTGAATGTAATTTTGTTCATAACCCTCATCGTCGAACGGGCCGATTGCAGCGCTTGTTGCAATTTCAGCTTCCTGCGGTGTTCCTGCCTTCGCTTCTGCCACGCCTGACAGCCCGGCCGAAGCCCCAATCACCAGCACCGACAACGCAACTCCGGACAAAAGCTTCATCCATTCCTTCCCTTGGATAGCTGTTCCAAAAAAGTTCAACTTGCTATCATCCTTTCTGTAATGCGCCTCTGCTTCTCCCTGCATGAGCGCAAGCATGAAATGATTTACCCGTCTCCATATTTGCCAAAACGTATTTTTTGCAAAAAAGAAAAACCCTGTACAACCCGGACGATGTCCGTTCGAGTATAACAGGGTGACTGTCAATATTATAGGTTTATTCAGCCAAGCTCGGCCGCCTGCAGCGTTTTGCTTCTTTCCGTATCCCGCTCCAGCACAGGCTTCAGGTATTTGCCGGTATAGGAGGCTTCTACCTGCACCAGCTCCTCAGGTGTACCTGTAGCCAAAATGGTGCCGCCTCCGCTGCCACCTTCCGGCCCCAGGTCGATCAGATAGTCCGCTGTCTTGATGACATCGAGATTATGCTCGATGACCAAAACGGTTTCTCCCGAATCCACCAGGCGGTGCAGCACCTTAAGCAGACGGTCTATATCGTCAACATGCAGCCCCGTAGTCGGCTCGTCCAGAATATAAATCGTTCTGCCGGTGCTTCGTCTATAAAGCTCGGAAGCCAGCTTTACCCGCTGCGCCTCGCCGCCGGACAGGGTTGTCGCCGGTTGACCCAACGTAACATAACCGAGACCGACATCCAGCAGGGTCTGAATTTTACGGTGTATTTTAGGAATATTTTCAAAAAATTTGGTCGCATCCTCGACGGTCATCTCCAAAATATCCGAAATGCTTTTGTTTTTGTATTTCACTTCAAGCGTCTCGCGGTTGTACCGTTTGCCCTTGCAGACCTCGCATGGCACATACACATCAGGCAGGAAGTGCATTTCAATTTTGATAATGCCGTCCCCTCTGCATGCTTCACAGCGGCCGCCTTTGGTGTTGAAGCTGAAGCGGCCTTTTTTGTATCCGCGCACCTTCGCTTCATTGGTCTGTGAAAACAGATCGCGGATATCGTCAAATACTCCGGTGTAAGTCGCCGGATTGGAGCGCGGCGTGCGCCCGATCGGAGACTGGTCGATGTCAATCACCTTGTCGAGATGCTCCAGTCCACGGATTTCCTTGTACTGTCCGGGACGTACCCGCGCTCTGTTCAGGTCACGGGCCAGCGTTTTGTATAAAATCTCGTTAACAAGCGTAGATTTGCCGGAGCCGGATACACCCGTTACCGCAGAGAATACCCCGAGCGGAATTTTGACGTTGACATTCTTCAAGTTGTTCTGCTTGGCTCCCCGTATTTCCAACCACTTGTCCGACGGCTTGCGCCGTTCCGGGCTCACGGGAATGAATTTACGGCCGCTAAGATACTGGCCTGTCAACGAATTCGGATCGTTCATGATTTCTTGCGGCGTGCCCTGTGCAATCACCTGTCCACCGTGGATACCCGCTCCCGGACCGATATCAATAATGAAATCAGCGGCAAACATCGTATCCTCGTCATGCTCGACGACGATCAGTGTATTGCCAAGGTTGCGCATATGCTCAAGTGTCTGGATCAGCCGGTCATTGTCACGCTGATGAAGTCCGATGCTGGGCTCGTCCAAAATGTACAGCACGCCCATCAGGCTTGAACCGATCTGGGTAGCCAGCCGGATGCGCTGCGCCTCTCCCCCGGACAGCGTACCGGCCGCGCGGCTCATCGTGAGATAATCCAGCCCTACATTAACCAGGAAGCCCAGGCGGCTGTTGATTTCCTTCAGGATCAGGTTGGCGATGGACCGTTCCTTTTCGCTGAGATCCAGATTTTCAAAGAACATGCGGGCTTCCCCGATGGAAAGGTTGGTGGCATAAGCCATGTTCTGATCATTAATGGTTACCGCAAGGCTCTCCTTCTTAAGCCGGTGCCCTTTGCAGGTGCCGCAGGGCTTTGATCCCATGAACCCTTCGATGAATTCGCGTATCCCTTCGGAAGCCGTTTCACGATAGCGACGCTCCAGATTGGGGATAATGCCCTCGAAGGCAACGTATGCTTCCTTGCGCTGCCCAAAATCATTTTCGTAAATAAAGCGGACTTTCTCTTGGCCGGAGCCATACAGAATAATACTCATCTGCCCTTGGGTCAGCTCACTGACCGGCACATCCTGCGGAATGTCGAAATGCTCGCATACGGATTTCAGAAACTGTGGGTAATACGTTGAGGTTCCCCCGCTCCAGGCTTCAAACGCCCCTGCCTCGATCGTCTTGCGCGGATCGGGAATGAGCAGCTCGGGATCAACGATCATCTTGACGCCGAGACCGTCGCAATCAGGACATGCCCCGAACGGGCTGTTGAACGAAAACATGCGGGGGGCAAGCTCTTCAATACTGAAGCCGCAGATCGGGCAGGCAAAATTGGAGCTGAAGCGCAGCTCCTCCTGCCCGATAATGTCAACCAGCAATTGGCCGCCCGACAGCTTCAGCGCTGTTTCGATGGAATCTGCAAGCCGAGCCTGCACATCCTCTTTAACCACGATCCGGTCGACTACCACTTCGATCGTATGTTTCTTGTTTTTTTCCAGCTCGATTGGCTCCGAAAGATCCCTTAGCTCCCCGTCTACCCGAACGCGGACAAAGCCCTGCTTGGCAATATCGGAGAACAGACTTTTGTGCTCCCCTTTACGGCCGGATATGACCGGTCCAAGAATTTGCAGACGTGTCTTCTCAGGATACTGCATAATCCGGTCTACCATCTGCTCAACCGTCTGGGAGGTGATTTCAATGCCGTGCTCCGGACAATGCGGCCGTCCGATCCGTGCAAACAACAGGCGCAAATAATCATAAATTTCCGTTACGGTGCCCACCGTCGAACGCGGATTGCGGCTTGTCGTCTTCTGGTCAATGGAGATGGCAGGAGACAGTCCGTCGATGGAATCCACGTCCGGCTTCTCCATCTGCCCCAGAAACTGGCGGGCATACGCCGACAAGGACTCGACGTAACGCCGCTGCCCCTCTGCGTAGATGGTATCGAAGGCGAGCGATGATTTGCCCGAACCGCTCAGCCCGGTCAGCACGACAAACTTGTCGCGCGGAATGGTGACATCGATGTTCTTCAGATTATGTGCCCTTGCACCTTTGATGATGATGCTTTCATTCGCCAAAAGTTTCATCTCCCTTTTATACAGCACATTCCGGCCATTAAGCCGGACTGGCAGTCCGGAACAGCCGCTGCTTTATGTAAAGGGAACGGTCAGGAATAGTTGCCGTCCCCATCAAAATTTGACATTCTAGCGCAGTAATCCCTATTCCGCTTGCAGCTCCAGCAGAGCGTCGCGCAGCTCCGCCGCCCGTTCGAACTGCAGGTTCTTCGCGGCTTCCTTCATTTCCGTCTCCAGGCGCTGGATAAGCGACTGCCGTTCCTTCTTCGACATCTTGCCCGAGGTGCCAGTGAGATAATCATTGCGGGTTTCGGCAACCTTCGTCGCTTCGATGACATCCCTTACCTTCTTGCGGATCGTCTGCGGTGTAATGCCGTGTTCCTCATTGTATTTAATCTGGATTTCCCGCCGTCTGGCCGTTTCCGTGATGGCCCTGTCCATGGATTCCGTCACCTTGTCCCCATACATGATGACAAGCCCCTCGCTGTTGCGGGCCGCACGGCCGATCGTCTGGATCAGGGAACGCTCGGATCGCAGGAAGCCTTCCTTGTCCGCATCCAGGATAGTGACCAGCGAAACCTCAGGCAAGTCCAGCCCTTCCCGCAGCAGGTTGATTCCGACCAGCACGTCGAAGGTGCCAAGCCGCAGATCGCGCAGAATGGCCATCCGTTCCAGCGTTTTGATCTCAGAATGCATGTAGCGGACCTTGATTCCGACCTCCTTCAGATAATCGGTCAAGTCCTCCGACATCTTCTTCGTCAGGGTCGTGACGAGCACTCTTTCATCCTTCTCGACCCGTGTCCGGATTTCCCCGATCAGATCATCAATCTGCCCTTTAGTCGGACGGACTTCAATTACCGGATCCAGAAGACCGGTAGGCCGGATAATCTGCTCAACCATCGTATTGCATTTCTCCAGCTCATACGGTCCTGGCGTTGCGGATACATAGATGATCTGCTTCACCTTATCTTCAAATTCCTCAAATCTCAGCGGCCGGTTATCCAGTGCGGACGGCAGCCGGAAGCCATGCTCCACCAGCACCGTTTTCCGGGCCCGGTCCCCGTTGTACATGGCGCGGATCTGAGGCAGCGTCACATGGGATTCATCGATGACGATCAGCATATCATCCGGAAAATAATCCATCAGCGTGTAAGGGGTCGCCCCCTGCTCACGGAACGTCAGCGGACCCGAGTAGTTCTCGATGCCGGAGCAGAAGCCGACCTCCTTCATCATTTCAATATCATAGCGGGTGCGCTGCTCCAGCCGCTGCGCCTCAAGCAGCTTGCCATCCGCCCGCAATTGGGCGAGACGTTCCTCCAACTCCCGTTCAATATTCACCAGCGCCACCCGCATTTTCTCTTCACGGGTAACGAAGTGAGATGCCGGGAAGATGGCCGTATGCTCGCGTTCGCCCAGCAGTTCCCCTGTAAGCACGTCAATCTCCGTGATGCGTTCTATTTCATCTCCGAACAGCTCGACCCGGATTGCGTGCTCCCCCTGGGATGCCGGGAAAATTTCAATAACGTCCCCGCGCACACGGAACGTGCCCCGCACAAAATTAATGTCATTCCGCTGATACTGGATATCTACCAACCTGGACAAAATTTCATTGCGCGGCTTCTCCATTCCTACGCGCAGGGACAACAGCAAGCTGCCGTATTCCTCTGGCGAACCGAGGCCGTAAATACAGGATACGCTTGCCACAATGATGACGTCACGACGCTCAAACAGCGAGCTGGTCGCAGAGTGCCGGAGCTTGTCGATTTCTTCATTAATGCTTGAATCCTTTTCTATATAAGTGTCTGAAGAAGGAATATACGCTTCAGGCTGGTAATAGTCATAGTAGCTCACAAAATAATCAACAGAGTTGTTCGGGAAAAACTCCTTAAACTCGCTTGCCAGCTGGGCAGCGAGTGTCTTGTTATGCGCAATCACCAGCGTTGGCCTTTGCAGCTTGGCAATGGTCTGCGCAATCGTAAATGTTTTCCCTGTCCCTGTAGCGCCGAGAAGCGTCTGATGCCTCTGCCCCCGTCGAACGCCTTCGACCAATTCAAATATCGCTTTGGGCTGGTCGCCCTGGGGAGAAAAATCGGACTGGATTTCAAAAGTCTTGTTGCTGACAACAATATCGCTCATTGCCCTGCATCACCCTTATCGTCTAAAATGGAAGCACTGGAAACCGCAAATTTCGATTCAAAACATCTATAGTATTCAAAAACAGACGGTATTTGCCGTTTAAAAACTATAGATTGTTGTTAATATCGTGTGAATGCAATCATATTCGAGGTAACGTTCTTCTATGTCGATATTTCCCGAGAAATGATACGGAAAATATATGTTGAATAAGAATGTTTGTTCCCGTACTATTATACATCTTTCGTATATGGGATGCAAACGTAAAGTCTGGATAGGAGTGAAGCATAGTTGGATATCACCATACTTCTTGGGATCGCTGCGGGTCTGGCCGCTCTGATCGGAGGTTTCATGCTGGAGGGAGGTCAGTTCTCCGGGCTGCTGCAGTGGACGGCCGCCCTGATCGTTTTTGGCGGAACAGCCGCGGCTGTCGTGATAAGTTATCCCGCCTCCAAGCTGCGTACCATACCGGAGGCGCTGCGCATTGCTTTTGGAAAGGAGCCCCTCGATAAGGGTCAGCTGCTGGAAGATATTGTTGCGATGTCGGCGATCGCACGCCGCTCGGGTGTGCTTGCGCTTGAGCGTTCGTCGATGGATCATCCCAATGAATTCCTCCGCGAAGGCATTCAGCTGGTCGTTGACGGTACGGATCAGGAGCAGTTAAAAGAGATTCTGGAAGTTGAGCTTGACGCCGTGGAGCAGAGATATGAAGGCTACGCCAAAATATTTGAGTCCGCCGGAGGATATGCTCCAACGATGGGAATTATCGGTACGGTTATGGGACTGATCCATGTGCTGGGCAGCCTGACCGCGCCTGCGGAGCTGGGCCCTTCCATCGCGTTGGCTTTTACAGCTACGCTGTACGGCGTAACCAGCGCCAATCTGATCTTTCTGCCTATCGCATCCAAGATTCGGGTACGCGGCGAGGATGAACTGAACGCGCTTGAGATGCTGATGCAGGGAATTATCGCGGTGCAGAACGGCGAGAACCCGCAGCTTGTGCGCAAAAAGCTGGAGTTCTACCATCGTCCTGACCACAGGGTGAGTCCATCCGCTGAAACCAGGGAGGCCCTGAATGAGAGCACGCGCTAGCCGCAGGCGCCGCCGCGGCCAGGAACACGGAAACAGAGACCGCTGGCTGATCACCTATGCCGATTTGATTACCCTGCTGCTTATATTTTTCGTCATGATGTTTGCCATTAGCCGACTGGATACGACAAAATACGATGATGTCACACAGGCGCTGCAGAATACGTTTCGTACAGGGGGTTCCATTGTTGAGATGGGCTCCGGCCTGACCGGGACAGCGGATGTGAACACAACGCGCAATCCTCCCCCAGATACGGAAAATGAAGGTGCGATTACAGGAAGCGAGGACACGGATACACTCAGCCCGCGCGAGCTGGCTTTCAGGAAGCAGGAACAGGAGCTGCAGAACCTGATGGGGGTTATTCAAAAGTATGTGGAGGACAACAATCTTCAGAACCAGATCTTCGTTGCAGATGAGCCGCGTGGAATTTCCATTACGCTGAGTGACCGTTTCCTGTTTGATCCGGGACGGGCGGCCCTTAAATCCGGCTCCGCTCCGACCCTGTCCAAGCTCGCCAGCCTGTTCCGCAATCTGGACACACCTGTAAGCATTGAAGGCCATACGGATAATGTTCCTGTCGGAAGCGGTTCTGTCTACCGTGACAACTGGGATCTGTCCGGCGCACGCGCGCTGTCGGTGCTGCGCTTTTTCATCGAACGTGAACAGCTGAACCCCACACATTTCCAATATGCCGGGTATGCCGATACACGCCCCGCAGGGGATAACTCCACCGCCGCTGGACGCCAGAAGAACCGCCGTGTGGAAATTACCGTGTTGCGGCAGCTGCAGCAGTAAGACAAATATAACCTCTGTATCCTGCCGGTTGTCCGATGGATGCAGAGGTTTTTGATTTCGGCTCTCCTTTTTTACTACTATTTGATAAAGTAATAAGTGTACAAGTCATATGTGAGGAGGGTTCTGATTGAGACATCGTGCATTTGAGCGTCCAACGGAGCATTATGATGAAAGAGTATCCCATATTGATGAGCAAATTTGCTCGCTGTTAATGCAGCGCAAAGAAGTCGCAAACAATCTTCCGGGTTACCCGCCATTCGAGATAATTGCCAAATGGGCGGATTCCTACGGACTCTATGAAGACTTTCTAAAAATGCTATTCAGCGTGTTGCTAAGTGAGGAACATTATAAGCCGATTGTCGAGCCGGCCGGATTCAGAAGGCTGCTCCCTGTATTAAAATACAAGGAGCATGAGGAATTCTTCTATACGATCAGCTCCGTACGACAGTACAGCAACGCCAGTGTTATAAACCTGGATATTGATTGGGACGAAACTAACGAACCTCTTAGACACAGCAAGGAGTTCAGCAACATTGAGCTTCATCTGCCGGAGCCTTATAGCTGCCGTTTTCATAGCGGTGTAAGCAACGAAGGACACGCTTCCTATAGTTATGTCGTATCTCCTCCCCTGCCGGACGATCTTTCCGATATCAGCTTTGTTTTTAAAAAGTTCAGTGATCCCTTCAAACGTGAGCCCGCGGGTTGTGAGATCGTGATTGAAGCAAGCTGACTCGGAAAGGCATGGGAAGTGCCAGAGCAGCGGACCACAGCACCCCTATTTAGTCCAAAAAATGACTCCGCAGCACACGAGTGGACCGTATAGCCTTTATTTGTCGAAAAACCACCCATTACTGCAAGAATTTACTCCAATAAGGTCCATTGAGTCCACTTTCGATCGAAATAGGGACTAATTGGTGGGAATAAGGTCTACTCAGTCCTAAAGCTTGGTGAAGACTTCGCGCAAACTAGCGGAGGCTTAATGATAGGGATACGCACGCAGCAGCGGAGAGGACGAAGCGATTCCGGAAAAGCGACAGCGTTCGCCTTTGGCCCCGAATTTCTTCCTCGAAATTATCATCTGAAATTTGGGGTCAACAGCGATTGAAGGAATGCTTCGTTCTCGGAGCGCCTCACAACAACCAAAAAGGAGCGCCCAAACGGGTCATGGACCTTTGGGACACTCCTTCAACTTACAAATCCAGGGGATTCTGCGCTTTTCCCGGCAGCCCTTGCCCCGATTCCCGTGCCTTTCTGCGGCGGGCGCCAGTGCGCATGGCAATCACCTGATAGATCGAAGCCTGCCGTGCTGGCACCGACCAGCCGGCATCCGCATCTGGAGCAAGCACCAAGCCCAATTGATGATGGTCTCCCTCATACAGACCCCGCTGCAGGAACTTGCTCTCACCCTGCAGATTGCGGATTTCCAGCTTGCAGAACGCCGCATTCATGCGGAGAGCCTGATGCAGGTCCTCCCTGGACCGGATCAGCACGCCGTTGACCCGGTAGACCGCTTCTCCTGCGGTAATGCCCAGCTCGTGCGCCGGACTGCCCGGAAGCACTGCCAGGACACGCAGCCCTTCTTCCGGATGAACATATAACGGGCTGAGCTGGCTCTCCTCGTAGCTGTCAAACCAGACCAGCGCCTCATGTGCCAGAAAGGAGAAAAGCGCTGCAACAAGCATGATCGGGCTCCACCACGCCGCCACCAGGCTGAGCGCCAGCAGCACCAGGCTGTACAGAAGCAGCCGTCTGGCTGAGCTGGCTGCAGCATGGGCGGGCAGACGTCCGGTCGTCAACCCGCTGAAGCCGATGATTACCGGCAATGCGGCAAGCATATAGCCCGT
The DNA here is from genome assembly GCF_042136365.1 of Paenibacillus enshidis. Taxonomy (NCBI): domain Bacteria; kingdom Bacillati; phylum Bacillota; class Bacilli; order Caryophanales; family Paenibacillaceae; genus Paenibacillus; species Paenibacillus enshidis. The sequence continues at coordinate 51,787 of NZ_JBHHMI010000005.1, forward strand.
CTGACCGCCGAACAGCGCGGGCCACGGGAGCGTAAGCCCCCCTTCCTGCACCGGAACGAGCAGAAGCAGCGGTATCGGCCAATAGTCCTCCATCCGGTAGCCCCCGACCAATCTGCCGCGCTTGCCTTCAAAATACATCGGCGTTGCCGCCGTTCCACGCTTCCACAGCAGCAGCAATGCTTCTGCCATATGCAAAACAGCGACCAGCACCAGCAGTGCAGGCATGTCCAAGCCGTGGATATCAGCCACTGCAGCCCCCAGCCATCCTTCAGGCCGCCAGCTCTCTGCCAGGCCAAGAACAAACTGGACGACACCGAGCAGACCTGCCGCATAAGCGAAGCACAGGTAACGAACCCGCAGCAGCATGAGCAGGCCTGTGCATACCCATAAGCTGATGACAGCCCCTGTTGTGAGGTGAGCGCCTATGAACAATCCAATAAGCGAAATCAGTAAGCCCGCGGCCAATCCGGTCCAGATCGCGCGCCAGGTCTGGGGCAACCAGTCATGCAGCCTCGTATGAAACAGCTTTCGTTCCAGCAGCATCTGCCGCCGGTATCCCAGAGCAACTATAATAATCGAAATATAATAAAACGGCTGCGTCAGCAGCTGCAAAAATGCATTCAGTACGTTCCAGCCCCATTGTACAGCCCAATCCAAAAGCCATTCACTCCCTCCCGCTGGTGCCCTGTTCACAGACAGGGAATTGTTGTCTGTCCTGATGTATGTACGGGACATATTATTCATTATGATATCTAAAAGAAAGGAGGCTGTTTCCAGCCTCCCCTGCTGCCTTACTTTGAATTCGACGCGCTTGCGGCCATTTCCTTCCGGATCTGTTCAATTCCACGCTTCAACTGTGTATCGTTTTTCGGATTACGGATACTTTCAACAAGATTGGCCTCAAGCTTGCCGGCCGTTTCCGTATTAATGACTCCGTTAGCGGTCATTCCCGCCTTTTTCTGGAATCCTTTGACGGCTTCTTCCGTCGTTTTATCGAAATAACCGTCTTCGCGGCCCGGATTATAACCGAGACCCTTCAGCATAATCTGCGCATTCTTCACATCCGTATTGTTCATGTTGTATTTAAGGGGCTTTTCTTTGCTGAGCGGTGCTACGCTAAAGTATTCAGGCTGGGATACCACAACATCCGGTGCGATGCCCTTCTTGTGAATCCAGGTGCCGTTAGGCGTCAGCCACTTGGCTATCGTAATTTTGAGCAAGCTTCCGTCGCCCATTTGTTTATCATAGCTCGTCTGGACAGTGCCCTTGCCGAACGAATTTTCACCGATCAGCGTAGCGCCCGCCGACTGCTGCAGCGCACCTGCCAGAATTTCGGAGGCGCTGGCGCTGCCTTTATTCATCAGCACAGTTACAGGGTAAGGTTTGTTGGAACCCTTGGAAACTTCCTTCTCCCGCTTCTGATTCTTATCCTCCACCTGCACTATCGTTTTACCCTTAGGCACAAACTGCTGTGCAATATCGATCACCACGGAAAGCACGCCGCCCGGGTTGTTGCGCACGTCAATGACGAGGCCCTTCATGTTCTGCTTCTCCAGCTTCGCCAGTTCTTCCTTGAACCGGTCGGCCGTATTCAGGGAGAACTGGGTAATCGTGATTACGCCTACTCCATCCTTCTCCATATGGGCGGTCACGGTTTCCAGATCAATATCGTCACGGACAATCGTGTATTCGAGTGAATCAGTCGAGCTGGCCCGCTGGATCTTGATTTTCGCCTCGCTGCCTTTCGGTCCGCGGATTTTGGAGACAGCATCATTCAGGTCAAGCCCTTCCAGTGATGCGCCATTCACGGATAAAATAATGTCCTGTGCCCGCAGGCCCGCTTTTTCCGCCGGTGATCCTTTGATCGGAGTGACGATGACAACCTTTCCATTCTCGGAAGCAACCTCGGCCCCGATCCCACTAAAAGAGCCTTCAATGGATTCTTCGAATTGTGCAGCCGTTTCCTTGCCCATATAGGAGGAATACGGATCATCGAGCGCTCCCATCATACCGTTAATGGCGCCGTCCACCAGCTTGGTACGATCAACATCCTTATAATACTGCCCCTCGATCAATTCCATCGCGGTTTGAATTTTTTTCATGTCATCCCGTTGGGACACATTGCCTGCAAGACTGGCCAGCAGACCTTCTCCCGCCTCGCTGCCCGTTCCACCTGAATATCCTGTATAAGCAAAGGTCAACAGGCTGCCTCCTAGCAGTCCGATCACCATTAGCATTACCGCCGTGCTTTTTTTCAACACGAACCGTTCACCCGCCTTTGTATGTTTTTCCATGAAAACCATTCTTATATTATGTCTTATCCCCTGTAAAATAAAACTCTGCTGATCATGCGACAGCAAAACAAGCAGGCCGCTCCCCCATTATCCCCTGATCGGACGGAGATTTCAAATCTGAAAAAATTTCTGTCCCGGCACGGATGGTACTTTAAAAATAAACCCTATTTATAACCGATGTGGTGCATCACGGTATAAATAGGGTTCGAATCACATTATAAATAATTCCATGGGTTCACAGGACTGTTGTTCTCGCGAACCTCGAAATGACAGTGCGGTCCGGTGGAGTTGCCTGTAGAGCCGACTTCCGCTATTTTCTCTCCACGCTTCACCGTCTGGCCTGTCCTAACCTTAATACCGCCATTGCGTATATGGCCGTAAAGCGTCCATAAACCATTGCCGTGGTCAATGACAACAGTGTTGCCGTAGCCGCTCCACCATTCTGCCACGATGACGACTCCGCCCTCAGCTGCGTGAATGTCCGTCCCCTGAGGAGCAGCCAGGTCTATCCCGGTATGCATTTTGCCGACCTGTCCGCTGATCGGATGGGTGCGGGGGCCGTAGCCGGATGACAGGCGGTAGCCGCTGACCGGCATCGCCAAAACTCCGCTTCCCCCCATATAGGAGCTGGCAGCTGCTGTGCTGCCAGACGAACGCTTGGCGGCCGCAGCTGCGGCTGCAGCCCTGGCTCTGGCAGCACGCGCGGCTTGTTCAGCCTGCAGCTTATTCTTTTGCTGAAGCAGCGCAGAGCGTTTGCCCGCAATCTGAACGAGCATTTGATCGGATTCCTCCGAAATTTCATCAGCTTCAATGATCCGCTCATTATAGCTTGCGATCAGACGCTGCTTTTCCTCTTCCTTGGCGTCAAGCTGCTTCTTCACATCCTGCTTGATCGTATACAAGCTCTTGGCATACGCATATTGGGCGTCCAGCTCCTTTTTCTTGCTGACGACAAGAGCTTTGTCCTTCTTATGCTCATCCAGCAGGAACTGGTCCTGATCCACGATCATTTTAATCGAATCGATCCGGGTAATAAAATCGTTAAAGCTCGTGGATGACAGAAGCACATCCAGATAAGATACCGTGCCATCCGTATACATCAGACGCACACGGCTTTCCAGCGTCTTCTCACGTGCCGCAATCCGGTCGGTCGCCTCCTGGATTTCCCGCTTCGTCTTCCGCAGATTATCTTCCGTATTTTCTATATCCACAGCCACACGGGTCAGTTGCTCGCTCACATCGTTAAGCTGCTCCAGCACAAGCTTCAAATGCTGCATTGTCTTATTTTTGTAGTGCTGAGCTTGCTGTTTCTGGGCAGCAGCATCTTCCTTCTCCTGTTTGGCCGATTGGGACTGGTTGTTCAGTTGGTTCAACTGCTTATTAATATCCGAAATACTGCCGGCTTGCACGTTGCCAGACTGGAAGACCAGTGCAGCCGTAAGGACTGCGGCCATAACAGAGACTGTTTTCTTCAACTTGTACTCCCCATCCTTTGTACATAGTGATGCCGGGACGAGCCCGCTAAAAAAATTGATAATGAGTACTGCGTCAGCATCTATAGTCCGCCAGTGGCGGAATTTATACCTTCAAAAATTTGCGAATGGACAGCGTACTGCCCAAAATGCCCACCAGAACACCAAGAATCAGCAGCAAACCGCCAAGCTGAAACCACAGCCCGCTCAGAGGCAGCAAACGGAACATAGCCAGTGACAGGTCCTGGCCCATGCTGGCTTCCAGACGGCTGTAGCCTATAAAGAGGATGGCTATCGTAACCAGCGACCCGATGGCTCCAAGAAGAGCCCCTTCTATAAAAAACGGCCAGCGGATAAAGAAATTGGTCGCCCCAACAAGCTTCATAATGCTGATCTCGCGGCGCCGCGCCAAAATCGTTACACGGATGGTATTGGAAATCAGGAACACGGACATGAGGCCGAGTCCGGCTACAAACACAAATCCGGCATTGCGGATCAACCGGGTGATCTTGAACAGCGTTTCCACCGTACCTTCACCGTATCTGACCTTGAGGATCGGCTTCTCCGGATGCTTCTCATTAAGCGCTTCGATCTTCTGGGCAACATAAGGAACCGTCGTAGGCTCAAACACCTCGATGACGATCTTGTCCGGCAGCGGGTTATTGTCTTTGTCAAAGCCCTGCAGCAATTCTTCGCCGCCTTCGCCCATGTCGGCTTTGAGTTCTGCCAGCCCCTGCTCTTTTGGAACGAACTCGGTTTTGCTCACCTCGGACATGGAGCCGATCTCCGTCATCAGCGTTTCTCTCAGGGCATCCTCTACATTCAGCTCCAGAAACACGTTAACACGGACCTTATTGTCCGCCTCATCCACGAGTGAATTGACGTTCAGCACTAGCAGAATGAACACGCCCAAAATGAGAAGTGACACAATAATGGACGTAACGGATGCCACGGACATCCAGCCGTTGCGGAATACGTTCTTGAACCCTTCCCGCATATGCCGCAAGAAGGTGTTATAAGTCATATCCGTATTCCCCTCTCATCTGGTCTCGCACGATATGGCCGTGTTCAATCGCGATAACACGCCTGCGCATGGAGTTCACGATATCTTTGTTGTGGGTCGCCATAATGATGGTCGTACCGCGAAAATTGATTTCATCCAGCAGTTGCATGATCTCCCATGAAGTCTCCGGGTCCAGGTTGCCAGTAGGCTCGTCCGCAATGATGACGGAAGGATTGTTCACGATGGCGCGCGCGATGGCAACCCGTTGCTGCTCACCGCCGGAGAGCTGGGACGGATCACGGTTGATCTTGTTTTTCAAGCCAACAAGCTCCAGCACTTCCGGAACCCGCTTGCGGATCAGACGCTTCGGCGCTTCGATAACCTCCATCGCAAAGGCAACATTCTCATATGCCGTCAGCTTCGGCAGCAGCCGGAAATCCTGGAATATAACGCCGATGTTCCGGCGCACGTAAGGAATCTTGCGCGGTTTCAGCTTGCCGATGTTAAACCCGTTAACAGAAATCTGGCCCTTGGTAGGCACTTCTTCTCTATAGACAAGCTTCATAAACGTCGACTTGCCCGCACCGGACGGACCGACGAGATATACAAATTCATTGCGGTCAATTTTGACCGATACTCCCTGAAGCGCGTGGGTTCCATTGGGGTAGGTCTTCCACACGTCCTGCATTTCAATCACTTCATCACTTCCCGCTTTCCCGCTGTATATTTACGCACTGTTGGCTTCACTCTGAAGAGACATTAACCGCTATATAAGCACCTAACCCTTATTATTTCGACAGCATTCCTATAAAACCTTCGCGAAAAGCTGAAATTCATCAAACTAAGTTTTATTGTAACAAATTTGTTACCTGTTGAGTAGACGGGATTTTGCATATATTGCATATTTCGTGACATGTGATTTTTACAGAACTCTCACATATACATAGAACTAAAAAACCTTCCGGCCAGGCCCGGAGATGTGCATGATGGGAGACCGATGCATGAAAAAAACACATTACTTTGTGATTGTTGTTCTGTCTGTTATACTGGCAGGTTCCCTGGTTTATAGGGGGCTTCATTTATACGCAGACCGGAAAATCGTGCCGGAAGGGGTTACGGTGGGAGGACACAGTATCGGCGGCATGAAGCTGGATGAAGCGGCTGAACTTATTCGTTCAGACCTGCAGGAGCTGGAGCGCATTCCGCTCGTGCTTACCGATCAGGAGACAAAGGCCCTGGATGTGCGGATAACGCTTGGTGAAGCAGGTGTGTCCTACCATGCCGATCGCTTCCTGCAAGCTTTGGAAGGATTAAAGCAAGGAAATTTGCTGCAGCGGGCTCGTGCCCGCGCCTCCTTCCCCTACTTCTGGAATATTGAAGCACGGCGCAGACCGGAGGTATTGGAAAAGAGGCTAAACGCCGAATGGGAAAAGGCGCGTTACGGGAAGTCGGTTAATGCTGTCCGCCGGATTGAAGCCGATGATACCGTGAAATACATCCCGGAAGTGTCGGTCTACCGGATTCAATGGAAGGAGCTGCACGCCAGGCTGGACGAGTCGCTGCCATCCGACTTTTCCGTGCTGCAGCAAACAGACTCCAGCGGCATAGAGCTCACGATTCCTATAGCCATCCAAGAGCCTGCTGCAACGGTAGAAAGCCTGAAAAAGGAAGGCATTGAGCGGCGGATTGCCCGGTTCTCGACCAACCTCCGCGGCAGTTCAGCGGGGCGGATATACAATGTAGCAGCGGCGGCAAGAGCTGTTGACGGTATGATCCTTAAGCCGGACGGCATCTTCGATTACGGAAAAGTCATCGCCACGGCGGAAAGCAAATACGGGTTCCGGGAAGCCCCCGTCATCGTCAACGGGCAGCTGCAGCCCGGCATCGGCGGCGGCATTTGCCAGGTGTCCAGCACGGTGTACAATGCGGCTCTGCGTACAGGACTTGAAATTGTGGAACGCCGCAACCACTCCCTGCCTGTCAGCTATCTGCCCAAAGGACTGGATGCCACCTACGCCACCGGCTCCATTAACTTCCGCTTCAGAAACAACACGGGCAAACACTTGCTGCTGCGGGCGGGCGTCCGGAATGGAGTGCTGACCGTCAAGTTTTTCGGCTCCTTCCCTCCCAATGTCTCCTACCGGCTCGAGTCGCGGACCATTGAGGTGCTGAGCCCGCCGATAAGTTATGTAAACAGTGGTCTTCCGGGCAGCGGGCAGCAGCTGGTCCAGGCGGGCAAGCCCGGTTATGTTGTTGATACATACCGGATAAAGCTGATTGATGGAAAACCTGTCGAGAAGGTCCGGATATCACATGACACCTATAAGGCGCAAAAACGCATCTTCGCCGTTGGCAACGGATATGGGAAGTCTGCACCCCATACCGGGAGAAAGCAGCCCTCCCGCGCCCCTCTGATCGAGGATGGTGTGAGTGGCGGAGCCGCGAATTGAGCGACAAGAAAGCCGGGTCTTCGAGACCCGGCTTTCGTTATACTTTTTCAAAATATCTTTTCAAACCGGAGCAGCATATCCTTGCTTTAATGGTCGGTTTTACTGATCAGTACTGCCATCGTCATCTACATTTTCATCAGCCACTGTAATTTCAACCGCCGTGCTTTCATTGCCGTCAGCATCTTCAGCAATGACCGTCAATACTGCCCCCTCCGTCACCGCCGATACGGTGATATCAAACTGTCCTTCGCCATCCGCCGTGCCACTGCCAAGCAGCGTGTCATTTTCAGAATACACACGGACTGTCGCATCAGGATCAGCCGTACCCGTAATGCTGAGATCTCCACCTGCCACAGCATCTACATCCGGCGCCGTCACTGTTGTATCCGCAGTATCTTCGCTGTCATCGTCAGCCGTATTATCCGTACCCGGGGAAGTATCCGCATCTTCCGCAGGCTCGCTATCCGTGTCTGTATTGGTATCTCCACCCGGCCCAGCACTATCCATGTCCTCCGTAGTTGCCGGCGGAATTACAAAATTATCATTTTCGCTGTAAGTATCATCGATAACGCTTCCTGTATTTTCATCAGGAGCTATGATATTGTCCGTATCGTCCATCGTATATCCGGAAGCCGCATCCAGCAGCACTACCGCCTCGGCGCGTGTCAATGGCTTCGCGGGCTTAAAGGTGCCGTCCGGATATCCGCTCATGTATCCCTGCCCGATAACCGCGGCTACACTGCCTTTGCTCCAGGAAGCGATCTCATCAGAGTCGGAGAAACCACTCAGGGAGCTTGCCGAACGTGGTGTCAGGCCATTAACCTTGGCAACAATCGCCGCTGCCTCCTGGCGTGTCACCTTTTCATTCGGACGGATCGTGCCGTCAGAATAACCGCCGAGATAACCGGCCTGTGCAGCAGACACCATAGCGTTATAAGCCCAGCTGCCTGCAGAGAGATCGGAAAAGGCGTGACCCGCTCCGTAGGTCGAATTTGGCACCGACGAGGAGGGCGGGATTAAGGTGCGGTTAACGAGTGAAATAAATTCAGCACGGGTGATGCTTGCATCCGGTTTGACCGTCCCGTCATTGTAGCCTCCAAGATAGCCAGCCGCCACCCAGCGCTTGACCTGATCCCCGGCCCAGTGTGCGCTCAGGTTTTCGCTTGCTGCGAAAGCGCTGCTGAATGAGCTCAGCACCAGTCCAGCTCCCAGCGTTCCTGTCAATACTTTGCGAAAATGCTTTCCCATTCCTTTTACATCCTCCTTTTGGATTCGGTTTGCGAGAATGCCTCAATCCTTTTTAAACCAATTTAGCAGATTTCCAATCTCTGAAAACCCTTTATTCTGAAAATGATTCGATCATACCATTCCCGGGAACTGGTTAAAATCCAAATAGATACCGGGACTTAAGAAGCTATTTTTTATCTCGCTTAGCCTGCTGAGGGCTTTTCAAACTTCTATTTCCCTTTGAATTTACTCAGGTTTTCATTTTCATATTTGCGTAAATTCATGATCTAGCAAAATTCGAATCCTATCGGGACACAGCCCATGAAATCCGCTAAAATAGTTCTTGCAAACGCTTTTCATTGTGACAAAATAACCTTTATTTTGAGGAGGATCAACTTTAATGGCGCTGATTGAATGCCGATTTTACTCGGAAACTCTTGGGCTGAGCACATCCATGACAGTCATTCTGCCGCAGCAGACTCACTCCCAGATCGGACTACAAAATACGGAGGGGCTCGGACCCCATCCCACCCTTTATTTGCTGCATGGTCTATCGGACGATGATTCCATCTGGCTGCGCCGCACCTCCATCGAAAGGTATGTCGCCTCGCTCGGGATTGCGGTCGTCATGCCTCAGGTCCATCGGAGCTTTTATACGGATATGGCTGAGGGTGGCGCTTACTGGACATTCATCAGCGAAGAGCTTCCTCAACTCGCCCGCTCTTTCTTTCCCCTCTCCAGCAGGCGGGAGGACAACTTTGTGGCGGGTCTGTCCATGGGCGGATACGGCGCGTTCAAGCTTGCGCTGCGGCATCCGGACAGGTTTGCGGCGGCGGCCAGCCTGTCTGGGGCTCTGGATTTGCAGAAAATGCGGACCTCGCCGCAGCTGAGCGTCATGGAGGCCGCCGAATGGGACCGGATCTTCGGCAAGGCTCCCATCCGGGGCACGGAAAATGATCTGTTTGAACTGCTGACTCACCTTGACCGGGCTGAGGGCGAGAGGCCGCTGCTCTACCAGTGCTGCGGAACGGAGGACTTTTTGTATCAGGAAAATTTGAATTTCCGGGACGCCTGCAGGAAGACAGGCATTGAGCTTACTTATGAAGAGGGGCCGGGGGAGCATGAATGGGGCTACTGGGATGCCAAAATACAGGATGTGCTGGCATGGCTGCCTTTCAAACACAAATAGACCAGACGGGTCATACCTCCCGCTAATTTTGTCGAACTGCGCGGAATACTGGAAATACGGGAATACAGGATAGGATTACATGATTATAGGAATGCGAGAAATATGATAAATTCAAGAAATATAAGGAGATCTTTCTGGCGAAGGATTTCCTTTTTTGTGCTTAATAACGAACTCGCTTCTCAGACAAATCGAAACAAAAACAAAAAAATAAACTATTGATTGGTAATCAATTCACACTTATATTCATACATAAAGAAATGAAAATGGAGCATTAGATTTCGTTTAGAATTCAAACAGAGAGGAAGCGCTGCATGAAAAGTATGGATGAACAGACCCAGTCGCCCACCGACACCATTGACCGCAAAATCATTTCCATTCTGCACCAAAACGCGCGTATCTCCTATACGGACCTCGCCAAGGAAATCGGTCTTTCCCGTGTGGCCGTGCAGACCCGCATTCAGGCCTTGATGGATAACGGTGTCATTGAGCGTTTTACCGCCGTCATTAATCCGGAGAAGATCGGAATTTCGGTGTCGGCTTTTTTTAATGTCGAGGTGGAGCCAAAGCATCTGCAGCAGGTAGCGGAAATTCTCGCCGAGGAGCCTGCGGTCACAAGCCTGTACCACATGACAGGCCCAAGCAAGCTGCATATGCACGGCTTATTCGCCAATCACCAGGAAATGGAGCTTTTTCTGAAGGAAAAGTTGTATCCCCTGCCGGGCATTACCGGAGTGGATTGCCAGGTGCTGATTCAGCGCTATAAGAGCCGCATGGGCATGCGCTTATAAACTGAACAAGGAAGGAATCTGAAAAATTATGAAACCATCAGGAAAAACCTACTGGAATCTGTCAGCCGCCATGATCCGCACCGGCATTCTAGGTTACGGCGGCGGTCCCTCGGTCATTCCACTGATCCGTTATGAAGCAGTCACCCGCTACAAATGGCTGGAGGACGATGAATTCGGAGAGACTCTGGCGATTGCCAACGCCCTGCCCGGGCCGATCGCCACGAAAATGGCAGCCTACCTCGGTTACCGGCAAAAAGGAGTGCTCGGTGCTATCATTGCCGTTCTTGCGCATATTTTACCAAGTTCCATTGCCATGGTTGCACTGCTGTCAGCCGTTCAGTTCCTGAGCACCTCGAAGGTCGTGGCAGGCATGATTGCGGCAGTAACCCCGGTCGTGGCGGTGATGCTCGGGACGATGGCTTACGAATTCGGGGAAAAGGCCGTCAAGGGGCTGGGCAAATATGTGGGGGTGGCCTTTTTTATCGCTTCCCTGCTGCTGCTTCAGGTGATTGAAATTCATCCGGCCATTGTAATCGTCCTGTTTCTTGCTTATGGTGCCGTGCATTTCCGGCTGCTGGCGAAGCTTAAGGCCCGCCGCAAGGAGAAGGAGGAGGCGCAATGATGGAATGGCTGCAGCTGCTGCTCGGATTTTTTATGGCCAACGTGCTGGGTTATGGCGGAGGACCTGCTTCCATCCCGCTGATGTATGAGGAAATCGTGCCCCGTTATCATTGGCTTGATGATCAGGCATTTTCCAATATGCTGGCGCTCGGTAATGCCCTGCCTGGGCCGATTGCGACAAAAATCGCGGCTTTTGTCGGTTATGACGTGTCCGGCTGGTTCGGCGGACTTATTGCTCTGGCCGCAACCATAGTCCCTTCGGCTGCCGCGCTCATCATCCTGCTGCGCGTCATGGCCAAGTACCGGCAGTCCCCCGTCGTTAAAGGCATGACACTGCTCGTGCAGCCGGTCATCGCAGTGATGATGGCTGTGCTCACCTGGCAGATGGGCGCCACCTCGTTTGCTTCCATCGGCATTTGGCAGTCGCTCGGCATCGCGGCCGTGGCTTTCTGGGCCATGAATCTGCGCAAGATTCATCCTGCGCTGGTGATAGTGGCAGCATTCGTATACGGCGGTCTGGTGCTGTCGCACATGATTTAGATTGAAGCCGCAGCACTAGCGTTGCAACAAATATGACAAAGATACATTTTCTAACCGCAAAACTATTCTAACGGACGCCACAGCCGCTATTGGTTCCAAGAACGTTGATTTCAAATTATAGCGGTTGCCATGGAGCTTATTCCGCTTGATCGGGGCATTTTCGCCTAGATTAAGGCAAATAACGTCGATCACGACCGTTAAAATTTGAAAAGGTCTTTTTTTCGTAAAATAGAAGCTGCTACATCCGTTAGATTTCCGGCGGGCGCACGATCAGCTCGAAACCTGAGCTTTTGCGGGAAATCTGAAAAGGATCAGGGCTAGAATAGAAAAAGGAAGAAGCCCAAGGTGTCAAACTGAAGTTTGACCCTACAGGCTTCTTCCTTGTTTGCTTCAACTATTGTCCTCTAACTGTTATGCTTCCACATTACCCCGGCGAATCTCCAGCCATTGCACCGTAGCTTGCAGCGTTCTCTCGCTGCGTGCAATCGCATCCGTTACCTGTGCGGTGGCGGTTCCGCCGTATACGTTGCGGGCATTCACCACTGCTTCCGGCTGCAGCACGGCATAAATGCGGTCGTCGAACAGCCCGGAGAATTGCTTGAACTCGTCCAAGGTCAGGTCGAGCAGATATTTGCCGTGCTGGATGCAGTACAGCACCGTCTTGCCGATCACCTCATGCGCCTGACGGAAAGGAAGGCCTTTGCCGACGAGGAAATCCGCGATATCCGTCGCATTGGAGAAGTCCTGGTTGACCGCCTGCCGCATGCGTCCTTTATTGACCTTCATGGTGGCGATCATCGGTGCGAACAGCTGCAGCGCGCCTTCCAGCGTCGCTACCGTATCGAACATGCCTTCCTTGTCTTCCTGCATGTCCTTGTTGTAGGCGAGCGGCAGCGACTTCAGCACAGTCAGCAGCCCCATCAGATTGCCGTAGACACGGCCGGTTTTGCCGCGCACCAGCTCGGGCACGTCCGGATTTTTCTTCTGTGGCATGATGCTGCTGCCTGTGCAGAACGCGTCGTCCAGCTCGATAAAGCCAAATTCTGTGCTGCTCCACAGCACCAGCTCTTCGCTGAGCCGGGACAGGTGAGTCATGATCAGCGAAGCAGCGGCCAGGAATTCAACGATAAAGTCGCGGTCGCTTACCGCATCCAGGCTGTTCTCGTATACGCCGTCAAAGCCAAGCTGCTCGGCCACAAAATGGCGGTCGATCGGGAAGGTCGTGCCTGCCAGCGCGCCTGCACCCAAAGGCAGGATGTTGATCCGCTTATAGCTGTCCTTCAGACGGTCGATATCCCGCTCGAACATGGATACATAGGCCAGCAGATGATGGGCGAACAGGATCGGCTGTGCCCGCTGGAGATGGGTATAACCAGGTACAATCGTATCCAGGTTGTCCTTTGCCTGAGCAATCAGCGCCTCCTGAACGGCATGCAGCATGCCGACAAGATCAATTACACGGCCACGCAGGTAGAGATGCATGTCCGTCGCCACCTGATCATTGCGGCTGCGGCCTGTATGCAGCTTGCCGCCGACCGGTCCGATCTCTTCAATCAGGTTTTTCTCAATGTTCATATGGATGTCCTCATCCGCCACGGAAAACTCAATCTCTCCTTTGCGGATGCGCTCCAACACCTTTTGCAGACCTGCTTTAATGGTCTCGACATCCTCCTGCGGCACGATTCCGCATTTGCCCAGCATGGTGACATGGGCCAGACTGCCCTGAATGTCCTCTTCAGCCAGCGCTTTGTCAAAATTGATGGAAGCCGTATACTCTTCCACGAGCTTGTTCGTCTGCTTCGTAAAACGTCCGCCCCACAGCTTGCTCATTCTGCTGTCCCCTCTCTCGCAGTGCGGGCCGCCCCTGTCATCGGATAAGGACGGCCCGCACTTTTTTAAGATATTTTGCAATAAGTTCTGGCTTATTGATTCTGGTTTACGCCCGAATATACCTTCAAGCGGAGTGCATTCAGGCGGATAAAGCCAGTTGCATCCCCTTGATCATACGCCTGGGTTGGATCGGCTTCCATCGTGGCGATATCCGGATTGTAGAGGCTGACCGGACTTTTCACACCTGCGCCGATCACATTGCCTTTGTACAGCTTCACGCGTACTGTACCCGTTACATTTTTCTGACTTTCCGTCACTAAGGCCTGCAGAGCCAGACGCTCCGGTGCAAACCAGAAACCGTTGTATACGAGTGTACTGTATCTCGTAATCAGGCTGTCACGCAAATTCATGACTTCGCGGTCCATCGTGATGGACTCCATTTTGCGATGTGCCGTGAACAGGATCGTACCTCCCGGCGTCTCGTATACACCCCGGCTCTTCATGCCGACAAAACGGTTCTCCACCATGTCGACACGGCCGATGCCGTGTTTGCCGCCCAACTCGTTCAGCTTCTCCATCACCTGCAGCGGACTCAGCCGCTCGCCGTTCAGGGCCACGCAGTTGCCTTGTTCAAATTCCAGCTCCAGGTATTCCGGTGTGTCCGGAGCATCCTCAGGATCATTGCTCAGCAGGAACATGTCCTTGTTCTCCGGTGTGCTCGGATCAAACCACGGGTCCTCCAGCATGCCACTCTCATAGCTGATATGCAGCAGGTTGCGGTCGGTGGAATACGGCTTCGCCGCAGATGCCGTGACCGGAATGCCATGCTTTTCCGCGTAAGCGATCATTTCCGCCCGGCCCGGGAACTGATTGCGGAACTCTTCCAGCCGCCAAGGCGCAATGACCTTGATGTCCGGCGTCAATGCCGCCGCATTCAACTCGAAGCGCACCTGGTCGTTGCCTTTACCTGTAGCGCCATGCGCAATAGCTGTTGCGCCTTCCGCCTGGGCAATCTCCACCATCCGTTTGGCGATCAGCGGACGCGCAATGCTTGTGCCGAGCAGATATTGGCCTTCATATAATGCTCCCGCCTGAAACATCGGATAAATAAAATCCTTGGCAAACTCGTCACGCAGGTCATCGATATAAACCTTGGAGGCACCGGTAGCCAGCGCTTTTTCCTCCAGCCCCTCCAGTTCCTCCTTCTGGCCGATATCCGCCGTAAAAGCGATAATCTCCGCGTCATAGGTTTCCTTCAGCCATTTCAGAATGACCGACGTATCCAGACCTCCGGAATACGCCAGTACAATTTTTTCTTTTGCCATTACGCCGCTTCCTCCCTGAGAATCCATGCTTTAGAATCCATGCTATTGTTCATCACATGTATAATTCATTAACTGAAGTATATCGTTTATATGCTGCATCGTTTAAGCCATTAAAGCAACAAGCAGAGCCTTTTGCGCATGCAGCCGGTTTTCCGCTTCATCAAAGATGACGGAATTCGGCCCGTCGATGACATCTGCAGTCACTTCTTCCCCACGGTGCGCAGGCAGACAGTGCATGAACAGATAATCCGGTTTTGCCAGCTTGACCAGCTCCTCGTTCACCTGATAATCTGCAAACGCCGCTTCACGCTGCTTCTGCTCCTCCTCGAAGCCCATGCTTGCCCACACGTCCGTGTAAATCACATCCGCATTCTTGACCGCTTCCTGCGGGTTGGCTGTGACCACGATCTTGCTGCCTGTTTCCCTGGCAATTTCCTGGCACTCCGCAACCACACTTTTATCAGGCTCATAACCGGCAGGGCTGGCGACAGATACATGCATACCCAACTTGGCTCCACCGATCATCAAAGAATGCGCCATATTGTTGCCGTCCCCGATATAGGCGACCTTGAGGCCTTTGAGCTTGCCCTTCTTTTCAAAGATCGTCTGGTAGTCCGCCAGCACCTGGCACGGATGAGCCAGATCGCTCAGACCGTTGATGACCGGCACGGTAGCGTAACGTGCCAGATCAATGACATTGTTATGGCCGAACGTGCGGATCATGATGCCGTCCAGATAACGGGACATCACCTGCGCCATATCGCTGATCGGCTCGCCCCGGCCGAGCTGGATGTCATTTTTACTCAGGAAGAGGGCATGACCTCCAAGCTGGTACATTCCGACCTCGAAGGACACGCGGGTGCGTGTCGAGGATTTTTCAAACACCATACCCAGTGTCTTGCCCTTCAACGGCTGATACACTTCACCGTTCTTCTGCTTGCGCTTGATCTCCACCGCCAGACCGATCAGATATTCAATTTCCTCGGTCGTAAAATCGTTCAGCTCTATAAAATCCCGCCCCTTCAGGTCGAGCTTCAGTTTCTCTTCGGTTAGGCTCATGAGAGGGTCTCCTTTCAATATGGGTAAAATGAGGTGCAACCCCATCACAATGTTTGCGATTTGCGGCCGTTTTATTTCTTCGCAGCCGTATGCTCTTCAATGACTTCCGCTAGTAGTTCCACTG
Organism: Paenibacillus enshidis; assembly: GCF_042136365.1. NCBI lineage: Bacteria > Bacillati > Bacillota > Bacilli > Caryophanales > Paenibacillaceae > Paenibacillus > Paenibacillus enshidis. Next base: position 67,709 of record NZ_JBHHMI010000005.1, read on the forward strand.
CCTGGTCGATCTCTTCCTTCGTGACATAAAGGTTAGGCAGCAGGCGGATGACATTCGGTCCAGCCGGTACAAACAGAAGTCCCTTGCGCTGTCCGGCCAGCACCAGCTCGCCTATCGGCTCGACACATTCGATACCGATAAGCAGTCCCTTACCCCGCACTTCTTTGACAAAAGGACTGTCGCCCAGCCGACTGTTCAAACGCTCCATGAGATATTCGCCCATTTCCGCCGCCCGGTCCGCCAGCTTCTCGCCAACGATGATTTCCACCGTCGCATTAACCGCTGCCATAGCGAGAGGTGTGCCGCCAAACGTCGATCCATGGCTGCCCGCCGTGAAGGCTTCCCGCAGATAGCCTTTGCCAAGCATTGCGCCGACGGAGAAGCCGCTGCCTACCCCCTTGGCAATGGTGAAAATATCTGGCTCAATGCCATAATGCTCATGGGCAAACAATTTGCCCGTACGTCCCATGCCGGTCTGGATTTCGTCAACGATCAGCAGCAGCCCGTGCTCGCGACACAGCTCCACAACGTAGTCCACAAAATCCGCTTCCACCGGATACACGCCGCCTTCGGCCTGGATCATTTCCAGCATCACGGCTGCCGTCACATCGCTGACTGCGGCTTCCAGAGCTTCTTTGTCATGCAGCGGTACGCTTTTGAAGCCGGCCGGCAGAGGCAGGAAGCCTTCCTTTACCTTATCCTGTCCGGTAGCCGTCAATGTAGCAAGCGTCCGTCCGTGAAAAGACTGCGTAAACGTGATCACTTCATATTTTCCGTTCTGTTTCACCTTCTGGTGGTAACGACGCGCCAGCTTGATGGCCGCTTCATTCGCTTCCGCTCCGCTGTTGCAAAAAAACACCGCATCCGCGCAGCTGTTGGCCGTCAACAACTGTGCGGCTTGTTCCTGGCCCGGAATTTGAAAAAGATTTGATACATGCCATAACGTATCAATTTGCTGCTTCAGCCGCTCGGCCACCGCTTTTGGCGCATGCCCCAGGTTGGTCACCGCCAGGCCGCACATGAAGTCAAGGTAGCGTTTTCCCTGGTCGTCCCACAGCCAGCTGCCTTCTCCTTTGACAAGGCTCAGCGGATACCTTGCATACGTGGGAAACAAAGCGCTTTCCTGTCCTTTTTCCTTCACTGCGGCTCCGCCTGCGGTCACATTGTGCCCGTTACTCATATCATTCACGCTCCTGTTCATGCCGGCGCTGCGGCCGGATCAAATTTCCATTCAAATATTACACTACATTCTGGCTATTCTCGTACCTATATTTTCTCCGTTCAGCACACGGCTGAGCACCTGCGGCTCCGTTCCGTCCACAATGACCACCTCGCGGACTTCGCCCTGGATGCACGTTATGGCCGCCCGCACCTTGGGAATCATTCCGCCATAAATTTCCCCGGTGCTGATCATATCCTCAATCTCCCGCACTGTAACCGATGGCAGCACCTTCTTGACACCGTTAACATTACGCATAATGCCTGGCACATCTGTCACCACGATCATCCTGCTGACGCCGATATGGGATGCCACTGCACCGGCAGCGGTATCAGCGTTGATATTGTAGCGCTGACCGCCTGCATCGATCCCGACCGGCGCGATGACCGGCATATAACCCATACCCGTTACGCCGCCGATCAGTTCCGCGTTCACCGCTGTCACATCCCCGACCCAGCCGACCTCTGCGCTATTGGACACCGGCTGTGCCTGAATCAGAAAGCCGTCCGCGCCGGACAGGCCGACAGCCTTGCCCCCGCGCATCATAATGCGGCGCACAATCTGCTTGTTGATGCTGCCTGCCAGCACCATTTCCACCACGTCCAGCACCTCTTCCGTCGTGCGGCGCAGTCCGTTGACGAATTCGGTCTCAATGCCGAGCTTCGTCAACGTATCGGAGATGGCCGGGCCTCCGCCATGCACGATGACTGGCTGCCTGCCATCCCGCTGCAGGTGCACCAGATCGTCGAAAAAGGCATCCGGCAGCGCCGCCAGTGTGCTGCCTCCGCATTTCATGACAAAGCTGGAGCGCAACTGTTCCAGCGCTGCCTGTGCTGTATTGCCCGCTGTGGTATTCATTGCAAACCTCCTCTGCCCTCAGGTATCTATAAATGCTACTTACGTCCGGTAAGCCGCATTAATTCGCACATAATCATAGGTTAAATCACAGCCCCACGCTGTAGCGACACCGCCGCCGTTGTGCAGGTCCACAACGATCCGCACCGTGTCCCCCCGCAAATAGGCCAAGGCCTCTTCTTCATCAAACGCTACCGGGCGTGAGTCTCGCAGCACAACAATATCACCGAGCCGGATATCAACGGTCTCCGGGTTGACCGGCTCTCCTGCTCGGCCCACGGCGGCGATAATACGTCCCCAGTTGGCATCCGCTCCGAACACGGCCGACTTGACAAGACTGGAGCCGATGACAGTCTTCGCGATGGCTCTGGCCGACAGGTCGCTGACCGCGCCGCTGACCGACACCTCCACCAGCTTCGTCGCTCCTTCGCCGTCCCGGGCAATGCTTTGCGCCAGCACGCGGCAGACATAAGAGAATGCTTCGGCAAAAGCTTCCCACTCCGGATGCTCCACGTTCAGCTCCTTGTTGCCCGCCAACCCGCTTGCCATGACGACCAGCATATCATTCGTGCTCGTATCTCCATCCACGGTGATCATATTGAACGTTGTATCCGTCGCCTGCCTCAGCAGCTGCTGCAAGGACGCCTGCTCCACGGCCGCATCACAGGTCATAAAGGCAAGCATGGTCGCCATATTGGGATGGATCATGCCCGAGCCTTTGGCAGCGCCGGCGATATGTACCGTAACCCCGTCGATGACGAGCGAAACGCATGCTTCTTTTTTTACCAGATCTGTTGTTAAAATAGCCTGCGAGAAGGCCGCCGCCCCATCACGACCGCCGTTGATTTGCTCCGGCAGCGCTTTGATGCCTGCATGCACACAATCCATCTTCAGCAGCTCGCCGATGACACCGGTGGATGCCACGGCCACGTTGCTTTCCGCCACGCCCAGCTCCCGCGCCGCTGCTGCACGCATTGTATAAGCGTCTTCCTCGCCCTGCTGCCCTGTGCAGGCATTGGCATTGCCGCTGTTGACAACGACCGCCTGCAGCCTTCCGTCGGCCAGACTTTCGCGAGTCACCTTCAGCGGTGCCGCCTGGATCAGGTTAGTGGTGTAAACGGCCGCCGCCGTCGCAGGCACCTCACAGCGAATCGCCCCCAGATCGTTGCGGTCCGTCTTCTTCAGCCCGCAGTGCAGCCCCCCGGCGCTGAAGCCGCGAGGTGTTACAATTGAGCCTTCGCTCACGATGTCAAACGTTTGTTTCCCCATATCCATCTCCCCCATATCCGCGTTACGGATAGACCGGCGCCAAGCCGAGCCCGAGGTTCTCCTCCCATCCCATCATGAGATTCATATTTTGAATAGCCTGGCCTGCCGCGCCTTTGACGACATTGTCGATGACCGAAATGATCGTCACCCTGTTCGTCCTCGCGTCCGCAGCAAAACCGATATCGCAATAGTTGGAGCCGGTTACTTCCTTCGTTGCCGGCCATACACCTGCATTGCGTACACGCACAAACGGCCGTCCTTTATAGTACTCCCTATACAGCTCCACCAGGTCCTGGTCAGTATAACTTCCGTTCATCGTCGCATACATGGTGCTCATAATACCACGTGTCATCGGCACCAGTTGGGTGGTAAAAGTAACCGTAACCGGCTCTCCCGCCACATCCCCCAGCACCTGCTCAATTTCCGGTATATGCTGATGTTTGTTCACTTTATACGGCTTGAAATTTTCGTTGATTTCCGCAAAATGGGTCGTCAGGCTGGTGCCACGGCCCGCGCCGGACACGCCGGATTTCGCATCGATAATGATGCTGCGGTGGTCGATCCAGCCGGCCTTGAGCGCCGGAATCAGCCCCAGAAGCGTAGCCGTCGGGTAACATCCCGGGTTGGAAATGAAAGGCACGTCTGCAGCACGGTCACCGTACACTTCGGCCAGACCGTATACAGCCTGTTCCAGAAACGAGGCGGGAGCAGCCGGCTTCTTGTACCATTGTTCGTACAAAGCGCCATCCTTCAGCCTGAAATCCCCCGACAGATCGACGACCTTCAGACCCGCTTCCAGAAGCTGCGGAACCAGTTGTGTGCTTACGCCCGACGGCGTTGCGGTAAATACAAGATCAGCCCTGGTGGCAATCTCCTCCACCACGACTGCGTCCAGATCCTGAACCATAATGTCTGTCAAATGTGGGAAGCCTTCGTTAATGGGCGTTCCGCTGCTGGAGGATGAAATGACCGAAACAATTTCCGCTTGAGGATGATGCTGTAAAAAACGAATCAGTTCCACCCCGCCGTAGCCGGTGGAACCAACGATTGCCACTTTTAATCTGCTGTTCAAGACTGCTCCCCCATTCCGCTCTGCTTTGAGATGTGTATTATTATACATCTGAATTCATATAAATACAACCATTCCATGTTAAGTTTATACGGGGCGGATGCTATAATAAAACTGCGTTTGGCAAAGGGTATTTTTACGATTATAGAATTGTTCATCTCCGCTGAAAACTTATAGACTCTATAAATCATAAGAAAGCGAGGGGGCCGTATGAATAACTCTGCACGCATGCAGGAGCTCATCACGCTGAAAACCATCGCCGAAACCTTGAATCACTCCAGCACCCTGCAGCCGATGCTGCAAAATGTGCTCGGGCAGCTGCTGGATTTGACCGGGCTGACGACCGGGTGGATATTCCTGATGGACACATCGCATGAGTATGAATTTGTTGCCGACCGGAATCTGCCTCCCGCACTGACATACAGAGACAAGCAGCCCATGAAATGCGGCAGCTGCTGGTGCGTGGACAAATACCGGGGCGGACGGCTGCATAATGCCGTTAACATCCTGAACTGCAAGCGGCTTGAAGACGCCGAGGAGCAGCGGACCGCGGACACCGGGGGCATCACCCATCACGCCACCGTTCCACTGCGTTCCGCTGAACGCAGCTACGGGCTGATGAACGTAGCCGCCCCCGGCAAAAACCATTTTACGGACAGCGAGCTGGCTCTCCTGCAGTCCGTCGCGCTGCAGATCGGCGGCGCACTGGAGCGCATTCGGCTGTTCGAAGCGGAGCAGCGCCGGGCGCGGCTGTTCAGCAAGGCGGGCGAATTCGGAGGCGAGCTGGCGAAAATGGCCGCAGGCGCAGGTACAAGGCTATGTCTGGTGGCTGACCGCGTAACCCGGCTGATCGGCGAGACGTTTGCCGACTGGCCGGTTGCCGCGCTGTTCGAGCCGGAGGATGACGGCTATTCCCTGCGCAGCTTATATTCGGGCAGCAGCCTGTCCCGAGAAGGCATCGCTGCCGACGGGCAGTTGCTCCCCCTGCTGATGAAGGGCGCAGCATCCAGCCGCCCCGTGCGTGCCTCAGCGACCGAGCTGGCGGAGCTGCGGCGGGGGACAGGCGACAACGGGACGCGGCTTAAGGCCGCTTTTGTAGCAACTGTTCCATCCTGGTGTCAACAACCGGCCGTGCTGATTATCGGATGCAGCGGCAAGGAAGAAGAAGCCGCACAAGTCGACGCCGTCGTGATCGAGGCCGTTGTGGAGCATATTACCGTCACGCTGGAGCGGGTGAAGCTGGAGGAACAGCAGCGGCTGCTGACCCGGCTGGAGGAACGCAACCGCCTGGCGAGGGATTTGCATGACTCGGTCAGCCAGCTGTTATTCTCCCTGTCGCTGACAGCCAAGGGCGTGGAAAGTATGCTTACGGGGGAGAACGATGGACCGGCGGCGGCCGCTGTCCGCGATATGCACCAGCTATCGCAGACCGCCCTGCAGGAGATGCGCAGCCTCATTAGGCAGCTGCGGCCTGCTGGCCTTGAAGCTGGCTTGCTGGCTGCGCTGCAGGAATACGGAGCCATGCTGAGACTGGAGGTTCGTGCGGAAATGGAAGGTGTCAGCCAGCTCCCCTCACTGATCGAGGAAACGCTCTGGCGCATCGGGCAGGAAGCCCTGAACAATGTCGTCAAGCATGCGGGAATCGGTGCGGCCGACATAAGGCTGCGGCTGCTGCCGGACCGCGCGGTACTGCGTATTGCTGACCAAGGACGCGGCGGAGCGCAGGAGCGTCCGGTCACCGGAGTCGCCCATTACGGCCTGGCCAACATGAGGCACCGGGCAGAGCTGCAGGGGGGAAGCTGTACGATTGCGAGCAGCCCTGGAAACGGGACCGTTGTGGAAGCTGTCATTCCCCTGAACAGGTTTTCGCGATAAAAGATATGACAACGGGAGGAACCAGATTATGATTAAGCTGCTGCTTGCCGACGACCATGCCATGGTACGTAAAGGGCTGCAGGTCTTTTTATCCACCCAGTCAGATATTGAAGTGGTCGGCGAGGCCTCCAACGGCAGGGAAACGCTCGAACAGGCAGCCTTGCTGCAGCCCGATGTGATTCTTATGGACCTGAATATGCCGGTGATGGACGGCATCGCGGCGACCCGGGAGCTACGGGCGGCGCATCCGCAGATCAAGGTGATCGTCATGACCTCCTTCAATGACAGAGCTCATGTGCTGCCTGCCGTCCAGGCCGGTGTTAAAGGGTACTTATTGAAAGATATCGATCCTTCCGACCTGGCGGAAGCCATCCGCAGGGTGCATCATGGGAAGGTTGAGCTGCACCCCGATGCGGCGGGGGAGCTGATGAGGCTGATGTCCTCCCCGGATGCCCAGGGACTGATAGGAGCTCAAGATGTACATGGCATTACACCTTCACCTCATGCGGGAGAACAGGGAAACGTTGGAGCTCTGCGCGGAATCCGTAGTCATATAACAGGCGAATCCACCTGCTCCCACCTGGAGCGGCTGACTCCACGGGAACGCGAGGTGCTGGATCTAATCGCCTGTGGGTTAAACAACCGCGAGATTGCTGATAAGCTGGTCATTACGGAAAAAACAGTCAAGACCCATGTCAGCCACCTGCTCGATAAGCTGCAGCTTGCCGACAGAACGCAGGCAGCCATTTTTGCACTAAAAAACGGAACCGGCAGCTAGAACGCCCATTCCGTCTCATACCAGAGTTGTAGACACTCAGCCTAACGGCTGAGTGTTTTTGCTATGTAAAGATACATCCCACTGCCGACGCTCCCGCTGCGCCAATAAGGTAAGATGCTAATAGAAACAGCACATGCTGCTGACAACACACCAATCCACAGGAGGAATCCCCTATGAATATTGTCATTCTTACAGGAAGCAACCGCAAAAACGCGGCCAGCAGCGGGCTGGCGGAATATGCCGCAGCCATTATGCGCGAGTCGGGACATACCGTCCGCCTGATCCATCTGTATCATACGCCGCTCCCGCTTTATTCCCCCGAAGCGGAGAACCTGCAGCATCCTGGCGTAGATCAGCTACTGCAGGCATTTGGGCAGGCTGACGCCATCATGCTGACCACGCCGGAATATCACGGCAGCATCAGCGGTGTGCTCAAAAATGCGCTCGATTACCTCGGTCAAGCGCAGTTTAAAGGCAAGGCCGTCCTGACCGCCAGCACCGCAGGAGGCCCTGTTGGCATTAGCTCGCTGCTGCAGTTGCAGGCCATCGTCCGCAATCTGCACGGTATAAACTCCCCGGAATGGATATCCATCGGCGGCAGCCTGCGCAGCCGCTTCGAAGGTGTGACCGGCTTTAGGACCGGCGTACACGAGCCAGTTCCGGAAGCGGACGAACGCATTTTCAGCGCCGTCGGATCATTCTTGCGGCTGGCCGAGGGCCTGCGCAGCGGACAAGATGCTTCAGCAGGCACATCCTTGTCTGGCTGAAGCAGATAAAACACACTTTATAGAAGATGAGGTGCCCCCATGCTTCAACAGATGCGCTCCATTCACCCCTTGGCCTGGACCATTATGATCGGCACGGTATGCAGCAGAATGGCGATGTCCATGAGCCTGCCGTTCCTGGCCATTTACCTGACACAGTCGCTGGGGGCCTCCCCTTCACAAACCGGTCTTGTTATCGCCGTAAGCTCTCTCGCGGGCCTGGCTGGCAGCTTCTGGGGCGGCTACGCTGCCGACCGGCTCGGCCGCAAAACGGTGCTGCTGCTCTCCGCCTGCGGCTGGGCCGCCGTATTTGCCGGCTTCGCCGCAGCGGATCAGCTGTGGATGTTCTTTGCCGTCAACGCGCTGAACGGGGTATGCCGTTCGGTATTCGAACCAGCGTCACGTGCCCTGCTATCCGATGTCACTCCGCCAGAGCAGCGGCTTCTGGTGTTCAACATGCGTTATGCGGCCATTAACGTCGGGTTTATGCTGGGACCGCTGATCGGCATTCGGTTTGGAGCAGCAGGTTCAGCCTCATTGTTTCTCATTCCGTGTCTGGTCTACCTTTTATACGGAGCGGTACTGGCTGTTCAGTTCAGAAGGCACGCATCTCCGGAATCCGCATCAGACATAGGCGGAGAAGAGCATGCCTTTCCGGGAATGCTCACTGCCCTGCGCATAACAAGTGCCGACAGACTGTTTATGCTTCTGCTTATCGGCTCACTGCTGACCAATATCGGCTTTGGTCAATTCAGCACAACGCTGCCCCAGCATTTAACCATAAGCCCGTATGTAGAGAATGGCCCTGTGCTCTATGGCTACATGCTGACCTTGAACGCCGTCGCCGTTCTTGCCGTGCAGTATCCTGTCATGCGCTGTGCCCGCTATCTGCCCCCCATGCTGCTCATGATGGCAGGCAGCGTGCTCGTGTCCGGCAGCATGCTGATGTTCGGCCTGTTCACCTCATTCTGGTGGCTGCTGCTTGGCGCATTGATTTATTCCGTGGGGGAAGTGCTTGTCTTCACATTGTCGGATACACTTGTAGACAAGCTGGCCACGAAGGAGCTGCGGGCCACCTATTTCGGCGTTATGGGCTTGTCGAACACCGGCTATATGCTGGGACCGTTGCTGGGAGGTCTCCTGCTGGACGTCTTTGGCACCGGTCGCGCTCCACTCGTCTTCAGCCTGATCGCCTGCGCCTCCGCGTGCGGTCTGCCATTTCTGTTCGCCGCCTACCGGAAATGGCAACGCCCTCTGAGAGGCCCCAAGCGGGAAAACCATCCTGCCCGTTAAGACCTCTCGGTTAGCTTTCTCTTTTAAATCCTTTGCCCAACACTTCATACGTGTTGCCAATAATCACGAACGCATCCGGGTCTACGGATCTGACGAGTGTTTTGAGCCGGGTGACTTCGTTTTGCCCCACCACCACCATCAGCACCGGACGATTCTCTTGGGTAAAGCCGCCGCGGCCCGCCAGCTCGGTCAAACCCCTGTCCAGATCCTCCAGAATAGCTTTGGCCATTTTCTCTTTGTGATTAGAGATGATATAGGCCACCTTGGAATAACCAAGTCCCATTTCCACCGCATCAATAACTTTACCGGTGATATAGAGGCCGATGAGGGCATACAGCGCATTTTCCGGTGAAAGAGCAAAGCCTGCCAGCAAAATGACCGTCCCATCGAGCAGCACAACGGACAGCGAAAAGCTGAAGCCCGTATATTTCTGAATAATCTGCGCCAAAATGCTCAACCCCCCGGTTGATCCGCGCCCCCTGAATACAATCCCCAATCCGAGCCCCACACCAATCCCGCCATATAATGAAGCAAGCAGCGGGTTCGTCGTCGGAACAGGCCAGTTGCTTGTAAGATAGACAAACAGGGGCAGCAGCACGCTGCCCAGCAGCGAACGGAGGCCGTACTGCCGGCCAAGCAGCAGCACGCCAGCAATGAACAGCGGAATATTGAGCGCCCACTGCGTAAAAGCCGGTTCCAGCCCGAACCAGGCCTCCGCCAAAATCGACAGCCCGGATACTCCCCCGGAAGCAATCCGGCTTGGCAGCAGAAACATGTTAAAAGCCAGTGCTGTAATAAGGGAGCCTAAGATAATCAAAATGACATCCAGCACATTACGCCTTGGCCCCGATACAGGAATCCTTTCCGCGATTCGCTTTCTCCGTTCAGAGGGTGAATAAGATGAAGACATTGTTCAATTTCTCCTTTAAGAGGTTGTTCAAAAAGTCATCTTTTGATCACGAAGGAAGTCAGGAAGCGGACTCGACATCGAATCTTGAATTCAGCCGGAACTTCCGGTGCTCACGTACCCAAGTACGCTCCGCTCCTCAGTCCCTGCTTCATCCAACCTTCTCGGTGCTGAAAACCTGACTTTTTGAACACGTATTTTAACCTCGTTTATTGTTATATTCGTTGTTACCCCACGGCCACCAAAGAATACCTGTACAGCAGCGGACAAGGGCGTACATGATTTAGGCAAAAAAATTCCTACACAAAGTGTACTCAAAAAACATACACCTCGTGTAGGAAGGGTTGCATTATTCGGTTTCCACCTTGATTTGGCTGCGCAGGTAACCGTCGATAAAGGCATCGAGGTCTCCATCCATCACTGCGCCTACGTTGCCTGTTTCGACATTGGTACGGTGATCCTTTACCATGCTATAGGGATGAAACACGTAGGAGCGAATCTGGCTGCCCCATGCAATATCCGATTGTTCTCCTCGGATTTCGGCCAGATGCTGTTCCTGTTCTTCAATTTTACGCTCATATAGCTTTGACCGCAGCATTGTCATGGCACGTTCACGGTTCTTGATTTGGGATCTTTCGTTCTGGCAGGTGACCACGATGCCTGTCGGCAGGTGGGTGATCCGTACAGCCGAGTCGGTCGTATTGATATGCTGGCCGCCCGCGCCGCTGGCACGGTACGTATCGATCTTCAGATCCTCCGTGCGGATTTCGATATCCACATCATCCGCAATCTCCGGTACGACATCACAGGATACGAACGATGTATGACGGCGTCCTGACGAGTCGAACGGCGAGATGCGCACCAGGCGGTGAACGCCTTTCTCCGCTTTCAGATAACCGTAAGCGTTAAAACCCTTGATCAGCAACGTAACGCTCTTGATGCCCGCTTCATCTCCTGGCAGATAGTCCAGCGTCTCCACCTTGAAGCCGCGCTTTTCGCCCCAGCGTGTATACATGCGGAGCAGCATTTGCCCCCAGTCCTGCGACTCGGTGCCGCCTGCACCCGGATGCAGCTCCAGAATAGCGTTCAGTTTATCGTAAGGCTGGTTTAGCAGCAGTTGCAGCTCGAATTCCTCCAGCCTGGCGACCAATGCAGACACGCTGTTCGTGACCTCCGCCGCCAGTTCCTCATCGCCTTCTTCATCAGCCAGTTCCACCATCATGGCAGCATCCTCGTATTCCTTGCGGAGCTCCTCATACTGGTCAACAGAGGATTTTACTGCATTCATTTCAGCAATAACGCCCTGAGCTTTCTCATTGTCATCCCAAAAATCCGGGGCCGCCATCTTCTCCTCAAAGTTGGCGATCATCTCCTGCTTCAGATCTAAGTCAAAGAGACCCCCTAAGATTTGTTAGTTTCTTGCTTATTTCACGCAAATCATGCTTTACACTTGGATCAATCATTCCGCAAAACTCCTTCTCGTGAAATGAACCTTATATATACATATACTATCCCAAAATTCCGGTCGCCTTACGATTTGTTGGATCTCCGGGCTGCTCTGTTCTGTTTTGGTGTCGCAGGCTCTCCGCTGGTGGACATCTTCTTCTCATCCACAACCGCCTGACGCTCCTGGTTCGATTCGATTTTCGCTTTCATCACGTAAGTCGCAACCTCTTCCTGGATGCTGGCGATCATTTCATGGAACATCTCAAAGCCTTCGAACTGGTATTCACGCAACGGATCCGTACCGCCATAAGCACGGAGATGGATACCCTGACGGAGCTGATCCATGGCATCGATGTGGTCCATCCATTTGCTGTCTACAGCACGCAGCACAATAACCTTCTCGAATTCACGAACCATTTCCTCGCCGATCTCTGCTTCACGGGTGTTGTACTTGGCAGTGACTCTCTCGAACAACAGCTCGACAATCTCTTCCTTCTCTTTGCCCCAGAGATCGTCACGGCTCACTGCGCCTTCTTCCAGCAGCTTGCCGTTGACGTACTCAGCCACTTCTTCAAGCTCCCAGTTCTCGGGAATGTCGTCCCCACAGTGTGCCTCAACTATACGCTCGATGGTAGGCTTGATCATGTCGAATACAATTTCTTTGATATTCTCCGACTCCAGCACTTCACGGCGCTGCTTGTAAATAATCTCCCGCTGCTGGTTCATCACATCGTCATACTGCAGCACCACTTTGCGGAGATCGAAGTTGTTGCCTTCCACCCGCTTCTGGGCGGATTCGATGGCACGCGTAATCATGCGGCTCTCGATCGGCTGATCTTCCTCAAAGCCGAGGCGCTCCATCATATTCAGCACATTGTCAGCGCCAAAGCGTTTCATCAGTTCGTCACCAAGAGACAGATAGAACTGCGTTGACCCCGGGTCGCCCTGACGGCCCGCACGGCCGCGCAGCTGATTGTCAATCCGGCGGGATTCATGGCGCTCCGTACCGATAATATGCAGCCCGCCAAGTTCCGCTACGCCTTCACCCAGCACAATATCCGTACCGCGGCCGGCCATGTTCGTCGCAATCGTCACCGCACCGGCTTCGCCCGCACGCGAAATAATTTCCGCTTCCTCCGCATGGTACTTCGCATTCAGCACCTTGTGCTTCACGCCTTTGCGCTTCAGCATTTCGGACAGCAGCTCGGAGTTCTCAATCGATACCGTACCGACAAGCACAGGCTGCTGCTTCTGGTGGCGCTCCACAATTTCATCAACAACCGCTTTGAATTTGCCTTTCACGCTCTTATAAACCACATCAGCCATATCTACGCGCTGGTTCGGACGGTTCGTCGGAATCTGCAGTACCTCAAGCCCGTAAATTTTCTTGAACTCTTCTTCCTCGGTTTTGGCCGTACCTGTCATGCCCGCAAGCTTGCGGTACATGCGGAAATAGTTCTGGAAGGTAATCGTCGCCAGCGTCATGCTCTCGTTCTGTACACCGATGGCTTCCTTCGCTTCAATCGCCTGGTGCAGACCGTCGCTGTAACGGCGGCCGGCCATCAGGCGGCCCGTGAATTCATCAACAATGACAACCTCATCCTCGGTCACCACATAATCCACGTCGCGGCGCATGATTACATTCGCCTTCAACGCTTGTACCACGTGATGGTTAATCGTCACGTTACCCTGATCGTACAAATTTTCCAGACCGAAGAAATTTTCCGCCTTAGACACGCCGTTCTCCGTCAGCGCTACCGATTTCACTTTCACATCAACCGTGTAATCCTCTTCAACCGACAGTGTCTTCACAAAACGGTCTGCCGCAAAATACAGCTCCGTCGATTTCTGTGCCTGCCCCGAAATAATCAGCGGCGTCCGCGCCTCGTCAACCAGGATGGAATCCACTTCGTCAATAATGCAGAAATGCAGAGGGCGCTGAACCATTTGTTCCTTATACAGCACCATGTTATCACGCAGATAGTCGAAGCCGAACTCGTTGTTGGTGCCATACGTAATATCGCAGGCATACGCATGCTGCTTCGCGCCATGATCCATGCCGTTCAGGTTCAGACCGACCGTCATGCCCAGAAATTCGTAAATTTGTCCCATTTCCGCACTGTCGCGCTGAGCCAGATAATCGTTGACCGTAACTACGTGTACGCCCTTCCCTGCAAGGGCGTTCAGGTATACAGGCAGAGTACCGACCAACGTTTTACCTTCGCCCGTCTTCATCTCGGAAATTTTACCTTCATGCAGCGCCATCCCGCCCAGCATCTGAACATCATAATGACGCTTGCCCAGCACACGCTTGGACGCCTCACGCACCGTAGCATACGCTTCAGGCAGAAGCTCGTCCAGTGCCGCTCCCTGCTCCAGACGGCTGCGGAATTCCTCTGTCTTTCCTTTCAGCTGCTCATCGGTAAGCGCCTCAAAGTCCGGCTCCATCTTATTAATCATGTCAACCGTCTTCATCAGACGTTTGACGTCCCGTTCATTCGTGTCTCCAAATATCTTCTTAACTATGCCTAGCATGGCTTACCCCTTTCGCGCAAAACAATTGATGGAATCAATTTCACAAACAAAAGGGTCCATGAAAATGAAATTGATTCATACCTTTCAGCTTGCCATTTTCAGAAAAAAAGTCTTTGGCTAAATTGTAACAGTTTGTGGGAGTTGCCGCAACACACACGGGCTGGGCAATATCTGCAAAATCCACTCCCTTTCATTGTATTAAATAAAGACGCAGCGGGTATAAAATAGGTTTCATATTTCCACGCTCTTTATCCGTACGTTCATAGGAAAATGCCTATCGATGTACTCACTGAAACTTTATAAAAAGTGCAATCTAAAAAAGCCCCGGTCCAGGCATATACCTGGAACAAGGGCTCGCTTATCTTCTTAGTCATGGCGGTTCATCCGCACCGGGTAAGCAGTCATTCCTGCTCAATCAGACCGTACTTCCCGTCATTGCGTTTGTAAACCACATTTATTTCCTGATTTTCAATGTTGGAGAATACAAAGAAATTATGACCGATCATGTTCATCTGCAGGATGGCTTCCTCCACATCCATCGGCTTCAATAAAAAGCGCTTGGTGCGGACCACTTCCAGCTCATCGCTTTGCTCATCCTCTGCAGCCTCGAGAACCTCCACCTCCGCAGCCGACTGCTCCACGAACAGCGACTTCAAACCGCCTTCCTGGCGGAACTTGCGGCTCAGCTTGGTTTTATGCTTGCGGATTTGGCGTTCCAGCTTGTCCGCTACCGCGTCGATGGACGCGTACATGTCCTCGCTCCTGTCTTCGGCCCGGAGCAGTACCCCCGGCAAAGGAATGGTTACTTCCACGGTGCTCAGCCCTCTTGTCGTGCTTAAGGTGACACTTCCATCAGTTGTTGGCGGTGCATCGAAATACTTCTCAAGCCTGCTGAATTTCTTCTCAACATACTCTCCCAAAGCGTCAGTAACATCGATCTGTTGACCTCGAACGGTAAAGTTCATATGTCACGCCTCCTTTGCCCCTCCAGTATACCACATTTGTTAAGCGGGAGTAAAAAGCAGGATGGGCAAATGCAGAAATTTGTTAACAGTAGTTATTTTTGTGAGATCAGTGAACCGTGCTCCGAAGTTTATACTATCTCAAACCCTCAAAAAAAACCCCGGAATCAGATTCCAGGGTTTATGCTAGCGTTTTCTCAATTGCTAACCATCTTACCGATTATGTAGTTCGGCTATGCCGGGATGATTATAATTTGATTACGTTAGCTGCTTGCGGTCCACGAGCGCCTTCAACGATGTCGAATTCAACGTCTTGTCCCTCTTCCAAGGTTTTGAAGCCTTCAGTTTGGATAGCTGAGAAATGAACGAATACGTCGCCACCTTCCGCAGTTTCGATGAAACCGTAACCTTTTTCTGCGTTGAACCATTTAACTTTACCTTGCATGCACTAACATTCCCTTCGTCATCAAATGAAGTGAAGCTCTCGCTCACATTTCCGACTATACCACCCAAGCTTATCCATTGTCAATTGGAAATGTAAATGGTTTAATACATTATTCTTCCACTGGTAAATTGACTGGAATTACAGCATAAATGGACCAATCCGGTTCTGAACTTGAGCTATTGATTAACTATTAAACCTTTTTGATTCTAGTGAATCATACTTTGAGAATTTTTTTATTACAACTGCCGATGGAACCAACCGCAAATTCTGGAAGAAATCTAAAAAGTACAAAGTATTATTAACAGATACAAGATGAACGGTTGAGCAACGGCTAGTATATCGGCTTAGCAAATGTACTTGTCATATTTCGTCGAAAATTCATAAGTAATTAATGCATTTTTATTCGCATATTTTAGGGAATACTCGACAAATTTTGATATTTTCATTTTGTCAGCCTCGATTCTCCATACTGGATAATTAACAACCGTTCCTTGGCTAGGCCCAAGGAACGGTTGTTAATTACTATAGAAGTTTTTCAGTTTTTAATAAGCAAGCTTACATAACCCATATTCTTATAATCCTTCTCGTTGAGAAAATCTATTATATTTTTCACGTATACATTGGTGTGTTCAGAGATTTTAGTAAATGATTGGATTAGCTTCAAAACAGCGTCGCTTGTTAAACCTTTATATTTAATAGATATCCCTATTAATAGTAGCTTTAAAATAGCATAATGACTTACTAAAATAATAAATACATTAAATACATTTCTACTTTCGCTCCTAGGGAACACATGTGAGTATAAAAAGTTGACGGCATAGTTTTCGAAAATATATTCATACTCTTCCATAAAAGGTTCGTAATAGGAAACGAAACCTTTCTTATAAAAGTCCACTAATGTCATGGTATCATCCGAGGCTTCATGTTCACTCATTCCACCCAAGTAATCCTGCACACAAGAAGCGAACCTGGCATTCGAACCAATACTGCCTAAATTCTGAGATATAATAGTGTTAAGAGTTATAAATTGAAATTCTTGATCAACAGGAAACGTTTTATAGTCCTGCAGCTCTTCATTGTTGGCTACCATGTCTCTAAACCTGTTGATCAGGCCATTAATATCATCTTCTTGTTCCAACTTTTGATCAATAAGCTGCTGCAATTGCTCGCAGAATAGTCCCAGAATCATTAATCTGTGCGGAAAGCTAAATCTTCTGTTTTGGATAATTTCAATTGCAAAAATTCGAATATCCCAGAAAAAATTCATGAAAGAATCGGGTGATTGATTTGTAGCAATTTTGCCCTTTACTTGAGCGTTTTTTTGCAGCATCGCGTCTGTGTAGGTAAACTCCATTTTGTCCGGATTCAGCAAAGCCAATCTGGCCGCTTCCGGGCATGACATCACGGAGGAGATTTCCTGCTGGTCATTGACCGCATAAATAACACGCGGATACGTAGCACAAATGGGTGCAAGATATCTCTCACCTAGTGAGGCTTGAATTGTGCAAAGCTTCTGATCGTTTAACAATGAGCAGCAACCGGTAGCATTGTCCATTTTCATTGTTGCATATTGGTCATTAGTCCTTGATTGTGTTTCTATCTTTTCGATACCCTGTTTAATGGATTCTCTTAGAGATTTTTCGGGAACACTGGTCAGATTGGTAAAGGTTGTTTTATCAATTTGGACCCTCCATCCAATACAACAGCTATCCTCACATTCAGGTCCAATACACTTGAAATCTAACATATATTTTGGAACGAGCGCGGCGTTCGTGTTCATTCTTTCACTCCTATACCCAGAAAATCTGTGAAGTTCATTCGTAACTTACCCCATCTTCTATATACGTAGTTATATCGGCATCCCCAAGCCAGATCATGAGCCTATATTAAAAAAACCGAATTTTCGATGACAGAAAATTCGGTTTATCTGTATCACTTCCGGTTATCAAAAAACAAGCTGCCTGGAATATACATTTGTTGATAAGCAGCCTGTTGAGTTTTAATTGCACCTTGTCTTTCCAGAAACCGGGCTGCTTCGTTTTTAAAAAATTCCATACGCGATTTAATCTCGGGATCGTAGCTGAGAATAGAGGCAATCTGTTTTTTTTGATCTTCCGTTGGTTTGAACTGGAGTTCCAGAAGCTGCTGTACAAGCTCTTCCCTATGCTGTGTAAAGATCTCCAACTCCTGATAGGTCACTTCACTTAATCTTGCTGCTATTTGATTAGTTTTAAGGGATAATTCTGTCAAAATTTGTTGAATGTCCATACTAGTTCACCATCGTTAGTCCGGGGGACTTACTCGCTTCTAGCCACGCCTCTCTCAGGTCCACGAGGTATCCCAATATTTCCTCAGCGATCTCCTTGTCCTTTTTTATATTCGCTTCCACTAGCCGATTAATCATATACTCATAAACTGCTAACAAGTGATTAGAAACAGGGTATTCAAAATTCAGAGAAGCAATTAATTCATGAATGATGGCCTGGGCTTTACAAAAGTTATTGTTGGCTTTCTCAATGTTCCGCTCTTCCACACCCTCAATGCCTGCGCTGACGAAGCGAACCGCTCCATCATACAACATAATCAACAATTTCGGTTTAGATGCCGTCTGCGCCTGAGCCTGTTGATATTTCTGATACGGTGATGTAATCAATGATATGTCCTCCTTTATAATCAAGACATAAAGCTGGAAAGTGAACCGGAAATACTATTATATTTATTCATTGCCACTTCCATTGCGCTAAATTGCTTGTAGTATTGAGTTTCTTTTCTTGTTAACAAACTGTTCATATTTGAAATTCGATTATCGAGATCCCTAAGCTCAACCCCCATCAAGCTGTTTGCGATAAAGGATGCATTGAGATCACTGTTCGTTTTGGAAGTTCCCGCTTTTTGAGCCATGCTTTCCAAAGAGCTTTGAGAAATTTTACGCAGTCTCGTATAAATACCATCAGTCGGCTCGTAAGTTTGACCGCTTCCGGATGAAGCAATACTTCCGGAGCCGAATGCCTTGGACACAACCTCCGGATCAGCGGCAAGGGCCTGCTTCAGCTTGTCCTCATTAAGGTAAAGCTTCCCTTTCTCGTTCCAGGTACCAGTTGTGATTCCTAAGTCGGCCAGATTTATTTTTTTTCCGTTGCCAAGGTCAATATCTCCCATGATGGCAGTACGCATATCGGTAAGCGACTGTCTCAGAATGCTGTCATTTTTAAGCATTCCGCTTTTGGCTTTTTCTTCCCAGAGCTTGATTTCATCTTCGCTCATATCCTTTTTTTGCTCTTCAGTTAACGGCTGATATTTTAAATACCGTTCTTCATCACTCTTACTATTCAGTGAAGACAGAACTTCATTATATGCTGTAACAAATTGTTTAACATTCTCAACAATTTTATCTGTGTCCTGTACTATGTTAATTTTGGATGACTGACCGGCGCTGTGTGTGCCCGTCAAATTGATTTCTACGCCATTCAGTGTAAAACGGTTGGATGCCTGCTGCATACTAATCCCGTTAACTGTGAGCTGCGCATCCTGTCCGGACGTTGGTGCAGCCAAATTAAATTTGCTAAGAATATCCCCGCCAAAGCTGAGTTGCGCATCAGCACCAGTAGATTTATTCGTTAACGAAAGCTTGCCTGATGCAGGATCGTATACGGCTGTTACTCCTGCTTCTTTGCTATTATTGATCTTCGCTATCATGGAATCAATTGTGTCTGTGGAATCGATAGGGATATCAACCTTATTGATTGTAATTTTTGTTTCAGATGAAAGCGTGGAAATAAGTGTCGAACCGGGTTTATTGCCTATCCCTGTGGCGCTTGCTGTACTGGCTGCTGTGGCTAGCTTCTGTACACTAATATCCAAAGTACCGGTACTGGCGGCCCCTGTCGCTGCGGCGGACAGCACCCCTGCTGTCCCGCTGACTTCCGCTTTTTTGGCTTGAGTCGAGCTGCTTAGACTCAGATCCATTAAGGTTGTATTTGAGAATGTAATAAGCTTGGAGCCAACTTCTCTATACCCTTCGCGCTTCCATTCAACCAATTGCTTTTGTTGATTCAGCTTGTCTAATGGTGCCCTTTGAGCCTTCATTAGCTTAGCCACCATAGAGTCAACATCCATCCCTGAAGCGAGCCCTGTTAGTCTCATTTTAATCCTCCTCAGACTTTCTCATCAATAATCAATCCGGTAATTTCCATCATTCGTGCAGCAAGATCCAAAATTTTCTCCGGAGGGACCTCGCGGATCAAATCCCCGGTCTCTTTATCAATAACCTTGATCATAACGGTATGCGTTTGCTCGTGCATGGAGATTTCAAATTGCTTCTGGGGCCCCTGAATAGCTCGAATTGCCTTTTGCAAATCGGCAATTACTTTTTCCTGATCCTGAGGGACATAACTTGAAGTTCTTGTCCCACCACTCTGCATTGGCTCAGATACTACAGTGCCTGTCGATGAAGCCAATGGATTAGTGAATGAGGATGTTGAACCCGGTGAAGAAACTTTCGGTATCAGTTTTGTATCCATACATCATCCTCCTGATATTAAATCACTCGCTCATAAAGCATCCTGATATATCATCTAATTAACTAATTAATATATATATCGGTTAAAGCTGTACTTAATTTAGAATAACGAGAAGAAAATCCCCGAATTCACTTCCAAACACAACAAAAAAGAGGCCTTGAAAAATCAAGACCTCTAAAATGAATGCCAATCTTAACGAAGCAAAGAAAGAATGCCTTGTGGAGCAGAGTTGGCTTGAGCTAGCATAGATTGGGAAGCTTGCAGCAAGATGTTATTCTTGGACAGAGCAACCATTTCCTTAGCCATATCTGTATCACGGATACGGGATTCTGCTGCAGTCAGGTTCTCAACTGTAGTTCCCAGGTTGTTGGAAGTGTACTCCAGACGGTTTTGCACAGCACCCAGTTTCGCACGTTCAGTAGATACAGCAGTAATAGCTGTTTCAATGTCGGCAGTGGATTTATCTTTGGTCAGACCCTTAAATGAATCTACAGTAATTTTATCAATGGTGATGGTAGTAGCATCCTTATCACCAACGACAATGGTAGCTCCCGCAGTGATATCCATACCATTGAATTTAGTTGTGGTCATGATTTGATCAATTTGACCACCCAATTGAGTCAGCTCTTGGTCAATGTTAGCTTTATCTCCAGTTCCATAAGTTCCACTTGCTTTTTGAACGTTCAATTCTTTCATACGTGTGAGCATTGCGGATACTTCGTTCATTGCACCCTCTGCTGTTTGTACGAAAGAGATACCGTCCTGAGCGTTACGTTGCGCTTGCTCCAGACCACGGATTTGACCGCGCATCGATTCGGAGATGGACAGACCGGCAGCATCATCAGCAGCACGGTTAATGCGCAGACCGGAAGACAGCTTCTCCATGTTTTTGCTTGCTGCAGCGTTGTTCAAGCCCATATTGCGGTGTGTATTCAAAGCTGGTACGTTGTGGTTGATAATCATTGGATTTTTCCTCCCTGAAATGGTGTAATTCCCACATCCTTGTGGTATAAGCGTCTTCACAGGTCGGCCGCCCTGAAGAATTCCCGCTCTAAATGATATATCGACAGCAGCATCAGATTTGTTTATAGCGGGTGCATATTTTTTTGCTGTTCTGGTAATTTGATTTTCAACCCAAAAAAGGCTCCATCAGATTAATCCTGATGAAGCGTATCCAAGCGCAGGTTCATTTATTTGTAATCGGATTTTCATTGTCGCCCTGATTGTTATTAAGGCCCTCCATGTCGAGCATCGCATTTTGAATAGCCTGCAAGTCCATTACCGCATCCTGATTGTTCTGCTGGATGGCCTCAAAGATCTCCTTCCGATATATATCGATATCCTTGGGGGCCGAAATCCCGATTTTCACATTCTCCCCTTCAACAGAGAGTACTGTGATAACAATGTTATTTTGAATAACGATGGACTCGCCTTTTTTCCGAGACAGCACCAGCATTAGCCCTCACCATCCATCTCATCTGATACTGGAGGATTCCATAACGGATGCTTTGTAGCATAGTTTGTATTCTGAAGTACGACCTGTTTTCCAGTACGGGTTTCAGTGTTAAAAATGATAGGTGCCAGCAAATTAACGGTAGTGAGTGACTGCTGACTATGCCAGGTTACAATACAACGGACAGCTACTTGACTCTCATTCTGAATTCCAAGCTCTTCTATAGTGTCATCAGACAGCTCAAATTCGTAATTGGCATGAAAATCAAACGGATTGACCGTAATAAACGATACGGCAGGCTGGTCAACTGCGCTTAATAAGCTGAATAGTTCATTATGCGCCTGCAAATAAAATTCGTGCAGCTCTTCAAAGCCCGGCAGGCCTTTGGGAAAATGAAAAATATTCTGCGTAGGACTCACTTTATGGTTCCTCCTTTGATTAGCAAAAAAGCTACGGACCTTCCGTCCGCAGCTAAACATACCCACAAATAGCTGGTGTTAATTCATAAAATCCATAAGTGTGGGTTGCATGATTTGGGCCGACGACTTTAAAGCCGCCTGGTATATGGTCTGGGCAGAAGTGGCCTGAATCATCAGACTGGCGATATCTGCATCTTCTGTTTTGGATTGCAGTGTCGTCAGGTTCAGGTTCCGGTCATCGAGCCTGGATTGAACCAGTTCCAGTCGGTTCGTACGCGCGCCCACCTCGGAGAGGCCTGCTTGCATTTTAATGGATCTGGATTCAATTTTGTCGGATTGAGCACCAATATCTTCGTAATCGCCTCTTGTTAAAGCATCGATTAAGTCATCCATGACTTTGAAAACATTGTCACCTTCCGTCGCGGTACCGAAAAAGTCACTGCCTGATGTATTCACCTGAAATTTGGACTGGTCCCCAATCGCATATTCTACCGGATTGGTATCCGGTGTGATCTGGGAATATTGCGTGACGGTTGCAGAAAGCTCATATGGAGCCTGATCATAATTTTGCCCGTTAAAAATATACTTACCCCGGATTTGGCTGTTGCCGATATTCGTCATTTGCTCCTTCAATTCCTGTACTTCCATCTTAACAGCGTCGAGGCCGGACTGGGGCACGGTTCCGCTCGAAGCCTGTACGGTCAGCTCTTTGAGCCGCTGCATCACGCTGGTCGCCTGCTGCATGGTGGAATCCGTAAAATCGAGCCAGCTCAAGGCTGTATCCGCATTCGACTGAAACTGTTCGTTTGACGCCAGCTCGGCACGGTAACGAAGCGCATAGGTCACACCCACCGGGTCATCGGAGGGTTTGTTCAGCTTGCGGCCGGTCGAAATCTGGTTTTCCATTTTGCTCATATTGCTGTAATTGCGGTTCAGGTTGCTGAGCGTTTGCATTGTGGTCATCCCTTGGGTTACACGAATAGGCATGTCCTACCTCCTATGCTAAAAGAGCTAATTAAAGACCTACACGGCCTGTGCTGTTAATCAGTTTGTCCAGCAGCTGATCGAATGTCGTCATGAATCGGGAAGCTGCGCTGTATGCATGCTGGAATTTAATCAGGTTAGTCATTTCCTCATCCAGCGACACTCCGCTGACTGCTTGACGGTTCAGATCCACCTGCTCGGTAAGCAGCTGCGCATTCTTCGCCTGTCTGTCCGCTTCTTCCGTTTGCACTCCAAGCTGGCCCACAATCGAGCTGAAAAAGTCGTCCGTCGTTGTCGGCTTGGACATGGAAGACCCGAAATCAAACGAGACATTCTTTAGGCTCGCCATAGCCAGCGCCAGACCATTATTACCGACCACTACTGCTTCATCCGTTGTTCCTGCACCATTTACACGCAGGGAAGAGGCAATTTTATTCGGGTCGCTCTGGATATCCGGATTAAGTGTGATATTGCCTGCTGTGACCGGACCTCCATCCTTTGTGGTGAAAAAGAGTCCGCCCTTTTGTGGAGTGGTACCGCTCAGTGTGTAGCCCAGTTGATGCAATCCATTGATCCCTGCAACGGTCACTTTCAAATCGGAAGTTAAAGTTCTGTTCCCGTTAGCATCGGAATAGGTTACAGGTGTGTTGTCAGGGCCGGTATTCAGCACCGTTCCCTCTGGCAGTACCGTGCCTGCAGGCAAGGTGATTTCTATATTTCCATTCGCGAGCGTATTGGCCAACTGGTTCATCTGTGCCTTGTAATCCACCACATATTTGTCACGGGACACGAACATGCCGTAGATCTCCCCGCCTGTCAGCGTGCCGCCGTCATAAGCAGCCTTTAACGCATCTGCTGTTGTTGCCGTCACCTGTGTTCCCGCTACAGCAATCTGTCCTGCAACCGTAACCTGATATCCTGTATCCAGTTGAGTCACGGTCACATTAGCCAGCTTGGAAAGCTGGTCTACTGCGTAATCACGCTGGTCATACAGATCATTGGGATTATCCCCCAAGCCCTCCAGTTTGGTGATATTTCCATTTAAATCCGCAATGGATTGCAGAAGGGAATTCACTTCCGTAGTTTTCAGTGTAATGTTGCTAGTCAGGTCACCGGTCAGCGCGTTTAATTGCTTATCGACCTGGTTCATCGCGTCGGTTAACGCTAATGTCGTTTCTTTTACGATTTTGCGGTTGGTCACATCCTGGGGATCCTGGCTCAGGTCGGACCATGCATTCCAGAAGTTGTCCAGCACCTTGCGGATCCCCGTATCTGAAGGTTCATTCATAATGGTTTCAAGCTTATCCAGCGTGTCGTACCGGATGCTCCAGGCACCGAGGGAGGTATTTTCGTTACGGTATTGGTTATCCAGAAAGGATTGTCTGACACGTTCAATCGCGTTAAACTGTACCCCGGTTCCCAATTGCCCGCGAACCACCGAACGGTTCATTCCGATGGCTTCCATCGGCTCAGACGCCTGCATCTTGACGACTTGCCGTGTGTAACCGGGTGTATTGGCGTTAGATATGTTATGCCCTGTTGTGTTTAATGCAGCCGTTTGGGTATTTAACCCTCGTTTGGATGTTTCGATCCCATGAAAAGTTGAGGCCATATTGTTCTCCTCCAGTTAGGCACGTGTATCAAAAAGGCCACGGCGCCCGCCGGAAGCCTGCTTCTCGGCCGGATGCGTATAGGTCACTTCTGATTCAGAGTAATAGGACATGCTTTCAATAGAAAAATCAATGTACGAAATAGCCTGCTGTATCAGCTGCTGATTGAGATCATTCAGCTCCTTCAGCTGCTTCAGCGTGGAGCCGAGGGCGGACTGGATCTGAAGCAGCCTCTGCTTCTCTTCCTGCTCAAAAACCAGTCTTGATAATTCTCTGATCGTAAGATTCAGCCTGGATTTAATGCCACGTTCCTGCAGGAATAGATGAACATTCTCTACCCGCTCCTGTTCCAGCTGTTCAATCCTTTTGGACATTCTGGATTCCCGTGTCATCACAGCAATTAAATGGTCCACTTGATTCCTGATCAGGGCTTCTTTCTTCTCAAGGCCCAGTTCAATTAACTGCAGATGAGCCTCATTTAACCGTTCAAGTGTTCCGAGCAGCAGTGTTAATGGCATTTTTCGTTCACCTAGTTATCAGCATTCTGCTTGAAGAACGGCAGCAGCTTCTCTGCAATTTTGTCCGCATCAATTTTATACGTGCCTGAAGCGACCTGCTGCTTCAATTCCTGGATTCGGTTGGCCCGATCCGTGTTGCTGCTGCGCTGCAGCATTTCCATAGCCTCTGCGGAGATGGATACCTCGTCCTTGCGCTGGTTTTTCTTCTTGCTTTCCTGAATATTGGATTCGATATTTCGTTGATATGGGTTAATGGCACCGATGCGGTTGGTCTCGTTAATTTTCATAACTTAACTTCCACCCTCCTTAATGTTTCAATATTTTATAGGCAAATTTTATCGAGAAATATAAAAAAACCGATAAGCTCTATTTAAGATTATCGGCGGTTTACAAAGCATTTTGAATAGCGTCAAGTGTATTTAATTCCACTGTACTAGAAAGAGCGCTTTTTGTCGATGACACTGTAGGTAGACGAGCCCATGTTATTGCCCTGGTCCCGTGCATTTTCATTGCGTGTCGCCTCTGTCAGCTCCTTCGTAAGTCGCGTTCTGCAGGAATCGCACATGTGGCCCTCGCGAATGAGGGTTCCGCACACTTCGCATGGATACATCATGTTGGGCGCATTCATAACGGAAATACGGCCTTCACGAATAAATTTGGTGATTTGCTTGACGCTCACTTCCGTCGCTTCAGATAACTCCTGAATATTGGAACCCCTGTTATCACGCAGGTATTGTACACATACCTCATATTCTCTTTCAATATCTTTAATACAATTAAGGCATAGTTCCCGAATGTTAACCGCGTAAAGTTTGCCGCAGCGAGGACAATTGTCAATATTCATCTCGTTCTATTGCTCCTCTCATTTCCGATACACGCACCTCTGATCTTTATAGAGTACACGATATGCGGATGCTTCGTCTAGTGGGGGCTGGCTGTTGTCCGACTTATTTTTGCGTGAACATGCATTTTGCTCCCCTTAGTGAATATATCGGCAGCAGGCTGCGGCATTTTAATCATCATCAGGACCTTGCCCAGGTAAGTCCATAAACTTCGAGCTTTAGCCCGATGGCCTCGCCTTCACTGCGAAGGACACGGCTGCACGCCTCAAGCGTGCTTCCGGTTGTGTAAATATCATCTACCAGCAGCACACGCAGCGGGTGATGGATTCGTGAAGAACCCTTGCGGCGCTCCCTCGCTTCCCACAATAATTCCTGAATGCCAGGCCATGCGGAGAAGGCGGATTTCATGGAATCGCCTCGCTCTCTGCGGGTTTTAAAGCTTTGTTTGCCGGTATCGCGGTTTCTGACAAGCAGCGGACAAAAAGGGATGCGCCTGTCGGCAGCCAGGAACATAGCCAGCCTCTCCGCCTGATTGAAGCCGCGCTCCGCCAGTCTTTCCTCACTCACCGGTACACAGGTGATGAGATCGGGCTGCCACCGCTCTATCTTATACCTGTTCCATTTCTTCATAAATAAACCTGTGGATTCAAGGGTACGCGCTCCCTGATCCCGGATCGCAAGCTCTGACTGCATAGCCGCATAAGCCCTGCCCAGCATCGCAGCCAGCAAAGGCTCATACGCTTCTTCGCCCCTGTATTTGTACCACGAAATCCATTCTTTCATTTCGGCCGTGTAGGCAACAGCACTGCGGTTGCAGGCGAAAGCTCGTTCCACCCGGTTTGGCCGCAAGCAATCCGGGCAGCCGACAGGACGGCCGCAGCAGCTGCAGCGGATGCGGCCGATCCATGGAATTCGCTGTGCGCAGCGGCTGCATATACCGGGCAATCCTGCGTTAAGTACGGCACGGCCTCCGCAGGTGAGGCAGCGGTTAACCGGGGGTTTTAGCAGTTCCTGAAGCTGCCGGCCCAGGGACGCCAAGGATACAACGGGCATGTTGATACCTCCTTCGTAAGTTCGGATATATAAAAGCAGCAGTGCCAGCTACAATAGGTTCATTTTAAATAGCCAAGCTTTGAGGCCAGCGCATTCATGGCGCGGATATGGGCTATCGCCTGTTTTTGCCCTTTTGTCCATTCAGGTGAGACAAAAACGACCTTGCCTCTGGGATCATCCTTGGAGCGCCCGGCCCTGCCGGCCATCTGTACAAGCGAGGCCTCATCAAACAATGAGTCATTGGCATCCAAAATGTAGACATCGCTCCTGGGAACCGTAACTCCCCGCTCCAGTATCGTCGTCGTGACCAGCAGCCGGATATCTGTATTCCGGAAGCTGCTGACCTTGGCGCTCCGGTCGGGATCCTGGGAAGAAGTGCCCGCCACCCTGATATCGGGGAAGGAAGCGGACAGTAATGTTACCAGAGGGTCTATCTGGGTTATGCGTGTGACAAACAAAAACACCTGCGCGCCCCGGGCAAGGGATGCCTGAAGCCGTGAGAGCAAGGAGGAAGGCAGCCTTCGTTGCTGCAAGCAGCGGCTTACAGAAGCTCCCGCCAGTCTTATCGGTACAGGGAGCGGATGACGATGAAAACGCACCGGCACCCTGGCATGCGCCAGTGTACCCTGTCTTGCTTCTCTCTGCAGCGTGGCAGGCGGTGTGGCCGACAGATAAATGAATTTGCCTTCCGGGAGACATGCATGCTCAGCCGCATATGCGAGCATGGGATCGTTGTGATAGGGATAAGCGTCAATTTCGTCCACAATAACAAGGTCAAACGCCTGGTGAAACCTTAACAATTGGTGCGTTGTTGCCAGGGTCAGCCGCCCTTTTTTCCAACGCTCAGGACTGCCGCCATAGAGGAGGGCCATGTCAATATCGGGAAAAGCCTTGGACAGCCGAGGCGCAAGCTCCAGCACGACATCGCGGCGCGGGGATGCCACGAGCGCACTCCCGCCCCGCCGGATCACTTCATCCAGCAGCGGGAAAATCATCTCTGTTTTGCCCGCGCCTGTTACGGCCCACAGCAGGAAGCGCCGGTCGGCATGGAGGGGCTGCCCGGCCGCTGCTGTCTCTGCCGGCGGCCGGCCCAGGCGGCGAAGCCGCTGCAGCCACACAGGCGCAGCGGACCTGGCGGCCGCGCCCACAGCCGGCGCGGCCAGAAAGCGCAGCGCCGCCTCGGCGGCGGCACGCTGCGCCGGGCTAAGCCCCCACCTCTCCAGGGTGGGGGCGGGCTTGCCGGCCTGGCTGCACAGGGCCGGCACGGCTGCTGCTGCCGCATGAAGCAGCAGCGAACAGGCGCGGCTGCGCCCCAGCGCGAGGCAGGCCTCGCAGTAGGCGCAGCCCGCCAGCCCGCACGAGGCGCAAGCCGTGCGGGCCCTGGCCACGCTGCCGCAGCGCCGGCAGCGCAGCTCACCGCGCCGCGCCCGCGAAGCGCGCGGCGCAGTCAGGCCGGCGGCAAAGCCGAGCCGGCCCTGGAGATGCGCAAGCTGCGCGGCAGCGCGCCAGCTTGCGCTTAACGCTGGCGCTGCCTCCGCCAGCAGCGCCTCCAGCTCGGGCGCGAGCAGCTTCCTGCCGGCCAGCAGTCCGGCAAGCTCGTCCGCCCCTCGCTGCAGCTTTTCCCAAGCCGACTCTCCCATCCCCCCTGTCGGCCCTTCCCCAAACCCCGAGCTGTCCTTCCTGCCATCTGCCGATCCCAACAGCCTTGCTCTTTCCAAAATGCCCCTGCCTCCTCTGGGCTGCTCGGCCGCAACCTCCTCCCGTAGCCGGGCAGCCGCATAAGCCTCCCACCTTTGCAGCGTCCAGGTGTTCATGTCCGGCAGGCTGCGAAACCCGCCACATAGCTTAAGCGCCCACGGAAGCGGAAACGCTGCGCCCAGTAATATCATCTCAGCATCACCGCCAGATTCACCCTTCCTCTGTGCCCTGATTTCTCTCCACATTTGATCAGCCTCCAGATCCAGCGAGAGATTCATCTCCCAGCCTTTATCACCTCTCAGCACATACACAGCCACCTTCATACCTTCGCCCCCTTCAACACTCTTTGCCACACAAAAAAAGCACACACCAGCCCGCAGGCATCGGTGTGTGCTTCACACTTCTGTTTAAAATTCAGATGAATAAAGGTTTATCATATTAATCATTAAGCAGCTATCTTATTTAACAACAAAACTATTTCTGTTATTGTATACGTGACCTCGCCCCCATACTATAGCAAAAAAGCACTCCTCCCATGCCGATCGGCAGAAAGTGTGCTTCACTCCTTCACTATTCATATTGTTAAATGTTAACAAATCCTTGCTGGATTCAGCGGACAAACGGGATCTTATCGGAAGGCTTCATCGTTCTCAGGTCAAGCACCGCCTGGGCTTCCCCAGCCTCCAACTCCACCACTGGCGGTACCGCAGTGAATGGACTTGAGATCACAGCCAGCTCAAATCCGCCCGTACGGCCCAGCCGTTCCAGAATACCCACCGTACAGTCCTCCGACTGATCATCTATGACCGATATGTGCAAGGATCGATTCAGCAAGCAGGAATATGCCGCCAGCACTCTGACTACCCATTCCACCCACAGCTCATGGTTGGAAGTAATCAGGATATAATGAATGCGCCGTTTATCAGGGCGCTTCCGATGCCCTGTTTGCAATTCGGCCGCATGCCGTATATAAAGCAAACGAACCACGGCGGCCGCCAGACCGTACACAAGCAAGATCCATGCCAGTTGAATTGCCATGGAAGCCCCACCTCCTCATAGCGACAATATATGCCGGTACGAGGGAAGGAGTGACAGCCTTGCCGATTACAGAGTAACCCAGCCGTACTTGATGGAGTTGATTACCGCTTGGGTACGGTCGTCTACCTCCATCTTTTGCAAAATGCTGCTGACATGGTTTTTTACGGTTTTCTCACTGATAAAGAGGTATTCCCCGATCATCTTGTTGCTCTTGCCTTCTGCCATCAGACGCAGCACTTCGGCTTCTCGCCGAGTCAGCGGATTGTTCTCGCCAGCCACAAATTTTACGCCGGCCTCAGCGGAATGTCCTTCAGCCATGGCACCTGTCTCATTCAAATAGGTCATCCGGCGCAGCTGCTGAATCAGCTTTCCAGTAACCTTCGGATGGATAAACGCGTATCCTTCATGTACGGAACGAATCGCATTGATCAGCGACTCCGCTTCCATGTCCTTCAACAGATATCCATTAGCTCCTTTACGAAGCGTCTCAAAAACATAGCTTTCATCATCATGAATCGACAGAATGATGACTTTCACATCCGGGAACATCTCGCGCAGCTTCTCGGTAGCCTCCACGCCGTTCTCCACAGGCATATTAATATCCATAAGCACGATGTCCGGTTTCTCCTCATTGCAAAACTCGAGCACCTGGATGCCGTCACCGCATTCTCCGATAACTTCGATATCCTCTTCCATATTCAAAATACGCTTCAGTCCCTCACGAAACAGCTGATGATCATCAGCCAGGAGGACTTTAATTGCTGCAGTTCCACTGTCATGATTTTCCATCCTATTACTCCTTTCCCTTCTCCACGTTGGTCGGGATATGAATGACGATCTTCGTCCCCTGGTTCTCCGCGGACTCGATCTCCATTCTCCCTTCGAGCAGTTCAACCCTTTCTCGCATGCCAATCAAGCCAAAGTGATTGTGATCTTTGCCCTTTTGTTCGAATAACTCAGGTTTGAATCCCAGTCCGTTATCCTGCACAACGATTTTAACCAACTGTGCCTGGTATGTGATCTCTACTAGTACAAAAGTTGGATAGGCATGTTTTGCGGCATTGGTGAGGCCTTCTTGGATCAAACGGTAAATGGCCGCTTCCATCGCGGAAGAGAGACGGTGCTCCTTCCCCCTCGTTTCAAAGATCGCCCTTATTTTCGTCTTTTCCTCAAAGTCCTGAACATACTTCCGGAGCGTAGGAATAAGACCCAAATCATCCAGCGCCATCGGACGCAAATTGAAAATGACCTTGCGCATTTCTTCGAGGCTGGAACGGACCTGTCTCTTCAAATCTATTATTTCGTCCTGTACCATCTTGAATTCCTGCTTGGCGAGCATTCTTTCTACAATTTCCGCCCTAAGCACTAGATGAGCGAGCAGTTGCGCAGGCCCGTCGTGTATTTCACGCGAAATGCGTTTGCGTTCTTCTTCCTGTGCAAGAATAATTTTCAAACCAATAAACTGTCGATTCTTGGCAGATTCGATAATCCGGGTCACCTGACCCAGCTCCCCTGATAAATACTCCAGCACCACGCCCATTTGCGAGCCGATCGTTTCCGCCCGCTCCACGGATGCCTCAACGCTCTTTGCCCGCTTCTGGAGATCATCCCTTCTCGCCTTGAGGTAGATCTCCTTCTCACGGTAGATCATCAGGTCCAGCTGGAGCTGTGTAGCCTTTTCATAAGCCGTTTTAATATCCTCTTCCGAATAGCGGACAAAATCCCGGCTGACTTCCGTCAGCCGGATCCGCGAGCGCCGGTAGTTCATCTCCAACTGATCGACCTTCTCGATCGTCTCGGCCGTTTCCTTAAGCACCGTCTGCAGTTCCTGGTTCAAATTAATAAGCTCGGACCGTGCCGAATCCAATACTTCGAACATTTGGTACTTGCTCTTCTCCATCACCTGGATGGCGTTTTTGATGACTCGGTCTATGACATCGGCTTGAAAATCCACGAATTTTAATCTCCAATCCTAGCTTTTCAGGTATATATCATACCATATCATGATTGGATCGTAACGGTCTTCGTTTTTTGCTCCCATTTTACAGTAAGCCCTAGCTGCTCAGATACCAGTCTTAACGGGACTAAAGTCCTGCCATTTAACACCAAAGGCGCCACGTCTGCATTTTTGCGTTTCCCATTCAGGACAAACTGCTTTTCACTCACATTAAGGTCCATCAGCACTCCGCCACGGATCACCGTCACGCGCTGCGCGGAGGCATTCCACTGCGCTTGCCCGCCAAACGCATCCAGAATGTATTTAATCGGCACATAGGTAGAGCCATTCCGGGTAATCGGTGCGGCATCGATAGCCGTCTGGTTGCCGTTCACGGTCATGGACTTGCTGCCGATGCTCATCTGGGCCGTTCCGGTCTTGAGTCCTTTGTTGCTTACCGTACCGGGAGCATTTAACGCAATGTTATCAAACGCTACGGTTCCTGTTTTGGCCCGCTCATCCTGTCCTTCTTCCACGTTGACAACATAGAGACGCTTCAGCTTCGCAGGATAAGCAATATCCAGTCCGCTCAGATCCGCGCTCAGTGACTTCCAGCCATTCCAGTCAATCGCTTTGGCAAGGTCCACATACACCGTGTCACCGTCCGCATCCGCAATCTCGGCCCGCAGCCAGTTGAGGCTTTTGTCCCCAAGCACATCCATCGAGATGCCTGTCGCCGGGCTTTGAATGGTTTTGCCGGAGGTGCCGTTCAGTTGGGCATAGGCGTACATTTTGCCGGAACCACCTGTCATGTCATAATCCATTTGGAAAACCTTCGAGCCCGCTTTCTCACCGCTGCCAGCCATGATGGCTGCCGAGCCGGTTACTCCCTGCGCGTTGGTGGTAAAGCTCACATCGTAGCCAGCATTTTCAAAATCCTCCCACATGCTGCTTCCGCCGTCCGCTGTCAGAGTAACCACCGTGCTGAAGCCATCATAGCGGCCGATGGCATATCCAGCCTCAGCTCCGGCGTCCACAGAGGACACAGTCAGCTCGTTCCCCTTGACACTGCCTTTAAAGCCGATAAACTCCCATTTCAGCGCATCGGCGGAAATGCTTACATTCTGTCCGTCCGTTGTTTTGGCCGTCACCGGAATGGACATGGTCGTTCCTTTGCTGAGGGAGCCTGTACCACTGCCGGCCGTCAAGGAGGATATACCCTCCGCTCCCAGCACAGTAACCTTCGTAGTCGCTGTCGCCGAGCCGCTCTTGGCGGTCAGGGTCGCCGTTCCCGGTTTCACGCCTTTAACTGTACCCCCGCTGGCCGAGACTACCGCCGGGTTGCCGGATGACCAGGTAACGTTCGTATTTCCAATATTATAAGGGTTGTAGTAGGTATCATAACCTTTCAACGTATAGCTTCCGGTCTGGCCGATCAGCAGCGTTTTGCTTCCGCCGACCGTGAAGCCCTTCAGTGTTCCTTGCGGAGCTTCCGAATAAACGCCCACTCCATTGACAATGCTGCGCTGCTGCGTGCCGTATTCGGTGTTGAACGTCAGATCAGGCTCGGTATTGCCAAGATCGCGGGTCACCAATGTTGTGGAGCCGCCGCCGTCCAGATTCAGGCCTTTCCATACACCGATGCTGGTCATGAATGACTGCAGCTCGTTCAGCGACATACCGGCACTGCTGCCGTTCTTTTCTACAGCGATCAAATAGGCATAACGATTGTCCTTGGAATACCCTATAGCCGTGCGGGCGCGGGTTCCTCCGATGCTGGTTACACTGCGGGAGAAAGAAGATGCCTTGCCCTCGTTCACCAGGATGGTATGGCCGCCGATCATCATTTGCAGGGTTGATGGATCGATTTCTTTGCCGCTCGATTTCACAAGCAGCTTATAGTTTGTCGTAACCGACTGCCCTACGGCCAGATGCTGCTTGACAAAATCGGCCGCTTTGCCGTGCGTGCGCAAAATATAACCGTTCTCCGGCACTGCAATCGGCAGCGCAGCATTCTCCGCGATTTGGGTAATAACCCCGTTCTCGACCAGAACCTCCGTCGGAGTCGTTGAACTGTTTTCCGGCCGTTCCAGCGCCTTCCATGCGGATGTGTAGATATAGGCGGCATTCGAGTGGCTGTAGCTGCCGCCCGACGTCTCAGGAGTATAGGCAGCCTTATTAATGCCGGCCAGTTCAAACGAAGAACCATCGTCAGCAGTAATAGTGCCCTCAAATGTAAATTGCTCAACCATAGGAGTGCCATCCTTCGTCACGGCAAAAGCATACATACCCGACAAATCGGAAGGAGTGGACATCAGTTCGCCGTCGGATACCTGTCCGCCGATCGGCGCGCCTTCGCGGGAGGTGTTGAAATAATCACCGTTAACTCCTGCCACAGCCCCGGTTTCTTTTGCCATGCCTTCCGTGCTTTGCCGTGTCGTGAACTGTCCTCCCTGGCCTGTCATGACATCCAGCTTTACATACGGATTGTTAAGATCGACACGAATGACATCCGCCAGAGCTGTTCCTGAGGAGGTACTGTACCGGTACTTCATCAAAATAGCCCCCGAAGTAAGGATTTCCTCCCCCAGCTTGACCGCAGAGGCGGCGCTGGCCACCGAGCCCCCTGTCCAATTCAACGGCGCAAAGCCGCCCGCTCCAATGACCGGTCCAACCCACAATATGCCTGCAAGCGATATAATCGCCAACTTTTTCCCTCTGCCTGTCCCACTGTCCGTTTGTTTGGCGCGACGCAAAACCATTTGGATATAAACTCTCCCATCTGCATGCTTATTTGAATTAAAAAAGCAATTGCTTAGATATTATCCTATAAAACTGTTGCCCTAGTAATAATAGACTGAAAAAAATGCGAAAAGTTACGCCATTCTCGCGATTTTCCTCGTCTAATGTCTGCCCGCCGCCAACCTCGCCCACATATTGACAGGTTCATATCCGCCTTCTATAATCAATTTGAACTAATGAGTTCAAATAATACTAATTAGTTTAAATGCTTGTTTATTTTAAGAGGAGGAGCAATTGAGAATGAGCAAAAATAAAATGCCACTCTGGCTGCCAGCCATACTCGCCATCACTGTCGTTACGGCTGGTTGTTCAGCGGAACAACCCGATTCGGATACCACAGCTGAAGCGGGCGCCAGTGAAACGGTTGTAGATATGATGGTTGTCAAAAAAGAACCGCTGAACACGGTGTATGACCTTTCCGGCACACTGCAGGCCAATGAGGAGAGAACCATTTCTTTTGAAATTGGCGGGCGGGTCGCGGCGGCCCCACTTGCAGCGGGAGCTGCAGTCAGCAAGGGAAGCCTTCTGGCCAGGCTGGATCAATCGGATTACCAGCTCCAGCTTGCACAAGCAGAAGCCTCCATTCAAGAGGCTCAGGCAGCAATCACGAATGCGGAGGCAGGCATCCGGTCGGCAGATTCTTCACTCGCATCGGCGGAAGCCCAGGTTGAAAGCGCCGAAGCCAACGTACGCAAGGTACATAAGGGTGCACGGGAACAGGAGAAAGCCCAGGCCCGGGCGACTGTCGACAAAGCACAAAGCGCCTATGACAAAGCCAAGGCCGATGCTGACCGCATTCGCAAGCTGTACGAAGCGGGAGCAGCTTCCGCCTCGGATAACGAGGCCGCCCAGCTCCAGCTGATCAGCACAGAAAAGGATCTGGAAACCGCCCGTGAATCGCTGTCTCTGCTACAGGAAGGAGCCACCGCTGAAGATACGGATGCTGCTAAAGCCGTGCTCAAGGAAGCACTTGCAGGCAAATCCGCCGCCTCCGCAGCGCAGCTGCAGGCCCGGTCCTCCAGGGAACAGACTGCCGCAGGTTATGAGAAGGCCAAGGTCGCCAAGGAGCAGGCTGAGCTTGCTCTGTCCCGCACAACGTTGTCATCCCCCTTTAACGGCGTCGTACTGGAGAAGCTGATCGAGCCCGGAGAGCTTGTCGCTTCCGGCCAGGCGATTTACCAGATCGGCAGCATTGACCGGTTGAAGGTGCTGCTCCCTGTTCCGGACAGTGAAATTCAGGATTGGAAAAAGGGTCAGAAAGTTGCCGTCAGTCTGTATGGTGAAACCCGTACCGCGACGGTGTCCGCCATCCACGCCGCTACAAATGCCAGCACAGGCACGATCAACGTCGAGGTTGTCATTCCGAATTCATCGCATGACTGGCTGCCGGGTCAGGTCATCAAAGCTGCGCGTGAGCTGTCAGGCAAACAGGGAATTCTTGTCCCGGTTGAAGCGGTAATTCAGACAGGTGACCAGCCGTATGTATTCAAGGAGGTTGAAGGCAAATCCGTCAAAACGAATGTCGAGTTGGGTGGGGAAATGACCGATAATAAGCTGCAGGTTGTCTCGGGGCTCAGCGAGGGGGACCGTATCGTAACGAAAGGATCCGCCTCTCTCTTTAACGGGGATGTGCTGCGGCAAACGGGAGGAAGCAGCGAATGATCGCCTATTTCGTCAAGAAACGTAAAATTACGATTCTTTTCTTCCTGATGGCCGTTCTCATTGGTGTGTTCAGCTTCATGCAGCTCCCCCGTCAGGAAATGCCGGATGTCGTCGTCAGACAGGCTATGGTAACCACCACTTATCCCGGGGCTGCGCCGCAGAAGGTCGAGCAGACCGTCACCAAAAAACTGGAGCAGCGGATCAAGGAGGTTAAAGGGGTAGGCAACATTACTTCGACCTCCGGGAACGGATTTTCGTCCATTCTGGTCGAGACCGAGGATGACGCCGATCCGGAAGTCGTCTGGGACGAAATGCGCAAGAAAGTGCAGGACGCACAATCCGATCTGCCGGAGGACGCCGAGGTACCGGTGATTAACGATAATCTTGCCAGCTCCTTTATCGGCTCCTATGCCATCATTGCGGACTCCAGGGATTCCCTTTATAACCTGAACAGCTTGATGACAAGCTGGGAAGATCAGCTCGGAGCGCTTGATGGGGTTTCCGATGTGACGATTTCCGGCCTGCCTGATCAAGAGGTCAAGATCGCGATCGATACACAGAAGCTCCAGCAGTACCGGCTGCCTTGGGGGCGGGTTGTGCAGGCCGTTCAAGCCCGAATGAACCTGGTGCCGACCGGTGATGTGGAATATAATGACCGGACCTACCAGCTTATCGTCAAAGAAGCCTCAGACCCGGAGGAGTTGAGCAGGCTCCTGATCACCCGCACCGAATCCGGTTCGCCTGTGTATCTCAGTGATATAGGAACCGTTCAGCTTACTCATGCCGATGCGGATGTCCATGCGTACGCGGAAGGAAAACCGGCGATTCGCATTTCACTGGGCGCCGAGACAGGAACGGACATCCGTACGATGAACGAGAGGGTCAACTCCAAGCTGGCCGAATTGCAAAAAACACTCCCGGAGGACGTGAAATTCGTTACCCTCTTTGCACAGAAGGACAATGTCGATGAAATCTTCGCCGACCTGTCCCGTGAAACACTTTTGGCGATCGCAGCCGTAATCCTCATCTGTACGCTGGGATTAAACCTGCTGACTTCCTCCTTTGTCGCTTTAGCTATCCCTGTCTCCGTTGCTATAGCCATGATCTTTCTTCCTATGCTTGGCGTTACGCTTAATCAGATCTCCGTGGTCGGGCTGATCATCGTACTCGGCATTCTGGTGGATGACGCAGT
Source organism: Paenibacillus enshidis (assembly GCF_042136365.1). Lineage (NCBI taxonomy): Bacteria > Bacillati > Bacillota > Bacilli > Caryophanales > Paenibacillaceae > Paenibacillus > Paenibacillus enshidis. The sequence continues at coordinate 104,853 of NZ_JBHHMI010000005.1, forward strand.
CGTCGTAAATGACAATATCGAGCGCAGGTTAACGGATTTGGGAGAATCCCCGGCCGAGGCAGCCGTGAACGGTACTAAGGAGGTGGCGGTATCGATATTAACGGCCACGCTCGCGACCATTTCGGCATTTATGCCTCTGATGTTCCTCAGCGGGGATACCGGCGCGTTTATCAAACCGATCCCGGTCGTGATTTCGCTGGCCATGCTGGCCTCCATGCTCATGTCCCTGGCCATCATCCCCATTTTTCGGGAATGGTACGAGACGCGCAGGCTTCACAAACGCAAGGAAAAAACGGTCAAACCGGCTGGGCTGCTGGGCCGTCAAATTCAGAGCTTAACTCAGCTCTACTCCGGTAAAATCATGGCTAGAGTCGTGAAAAGGCCGCTGTTTACCGGCCTCGCCGGGCTGCTCATTGGGACAGCCGCCTACGGTCTTGTGCTGTTTACGCCGATTGAGCTTTTCCCGGAAGCTGAGGACCCGCATATGACCATCAATATTACGATGCCTGTCGGGACTTCGCTTTCGGAAACGGACCGTGTCGTGCAGGAGATAGCCGGATGGGTGCAACAGCAGCCGGAAACGGAGAAGGTGGCCTATGCCGCCGGAGGCGGAGCACCGCAGCTTTACAGTGACTTGAATGGTGGCACTTCTTCAGAAGCAGGCGACATTTACGGTCAGATTACCGTTGTTGGCAAAGAACACAGCTTTGAGCTCGACAAGACACCTGAAGTCTGGAGCAGGCATTTTGATAATACGTATCCTGGAATTACGATTACAGAAAGGATTCCACGCCTCGGAATCCCTGTCGGCAAGCCTGTATCTGTTCGTATTTCCGGCCCGGAAACCGGGGAGCTGCAGGCACTTACCCAGCAGGTGCGGGAGTCCATAGCTTCTATAGACGGTACGACAGGGATTACGGACGACATGGGAATTGAGCGCTACGCTCTGGAGCTTGAGGTCAATCAGCAGGCTATGGACCAGTATCAAGTCAGCTACGCCGACTTGACACAAACTCTGCTGCTGTTGAATGAGGGTCTGGACGCCAGCCAGTTTGATACCGGCTCGGAGCTGATTGACATCAAGGTGTATCTGAATCAGGACAATACAGACCCGAATGTGCTGCTTCAGCAGCTTGGTGTGACCAACACCTCCGGCACGCAAATTCCGTTGTCGCAGCTTGTACAGGTCAAGCCATCCTTTGCCATCCAGCAGATCAGTCATTATAATCTGGAGCGGACAGTTACCGTTGAGGCGGATCTGGATGGGCGGACGGCTACGGATGCTGCTGCGGATGTACAAACAAAGCTAGCGAAAATTTCATTCCCGGAGGGATACTCCTGGGAGATCGGCGGCGAAACCTCGGACCAGAACGAAATTTTTGCCGATTTGGGCACACTGTCGATTGTTGTTGTCTTTTTGATTTTAATTTTGATTACAATCCAGTTCTATTCCATTTCAATACCGCTGATTATTATGACAACGGTCTACCTGGCAGCCGCAGGCGGCATTCTTGGAATATTCCTGACAGGTATGCCGATCGGCTTTATGAGCATCATGGGCATCATTGCGCTTGCCGGCATCGTTGTGCGCAACGGCATCGTGATGATTGAATTTATTGAGGATGCCCGCCATCAGGGGATAGAGCTCGAAGAAGCGGTTATACAGGCCACCGCCGCCCGTTTCCGGCCGATTTTGCTGACTTCACTCACGGCCATTGTGGGGATGATCCCGATCGCGCTGCTGGGCAGTCTGCTTTTCAAGCCGCTCGCATATGCCATTATTTTCGGTCTGCTGTTCTCTACACTCCTGACTCTGTTTGTGGTACCATCTCTTTATATGCTGATGGCCAGATACAAGCTAAGTCGCAAGCATCGCAAGGAAAAGAAAGCAATTGTTGAGCTTGACACCTCTGACACTGGGTATCTGCATCAATAAAGTATCGCTAGGTATCGCTGGGAGGAACATGGACTTGGATAACAAGAGAGACGATATTGTACAGGCGGCCATGCGGCTGTTCTCCAAAAAAGGCTTTGTTGCGACCTCTGTCGAGGAAATTGCCAAGGAGAGCGGGATGGCCAAGGCATCCTTCTATAAATATTTTCAGGGAAAGCATGAACTGCCTATGGCCGTCTGCTTTAGAATGGAAGAAGACATTCGGAAGGGTATTAAAGCTTTGTACAGCCAGACAGGCCTCTCGTCCAGGGATAAGCTTCTTCAGTTTTTTAAAATCTATCTGAATAACATTATTGGCAATAAAATTCATATGCTGATCATTACTGATCCATTCCCGGCCAGCACTTATGATGAGGAAACAACCGAGGCTCTGGATGAGCATGAGAAGCGCCTCTTTCTCTGGATCCGCGACGCTCTGCTTGATGTGTACGGTCCCGATGTGGAGGAACATGTCTGGGATATCGCATTTATTTTAAAGAGCGTAACCTTTGAATATATCCAGATGTTCGAAAACCGTGTGGAGAAGGAGAGCATCGACAAGCTAGCGGATTTTTTTCTTTATATCATCGATTCTCTGATTGCAGGAATGCGTCAGCAGAGCGGACCCCCCAGTTTTTTGTGGGGCCTGGAGGGATGGTTTACCAGCAGCAGTGGGCCGGATCCCCTTCAGGAGGGTAAAAAGATTGCCGGCTTGCTCGAGAAATTGGAAGCAAGGCTCATGCGTTTAAGCCTCAGTGATAGCAATAAACAGGAGTTTTTGGATATCATCAGCCAGTTGAGAAAAGAAGCCTCTGCGGACGATGCGTCCGCCGGGCTACTTAAGGCGATGCTGTCTTATCTGGAACAGCTTGATGAGTTAAAGGAAGATTGTCTGAAATTGAGAGGCTTGTTGGGCTTGTAAAAAACAAAGACGACTGAGCATATTCAGTCGTCTTTGTTTTTTTATGATATGAAAAAATATAATTACAACCCGGCTTGTTGCTTAAGGGGTTCTGCCTTATCGACACGCTCCCATGGCACATCCAGGTCTGTACGACCAAAGTGTCCATAGGCCGCTGTTTGCTTGTAGATCGGACGACGCAAATCCAGCATGCGGATAATGCCTGCAGGACGGAGGTCAAAGTTGTTGCGAACCAGTTCAACCAGCTTCTCGTCACTGATTTTGCCCGTTCCGTAAGTATCTACGTTAATAGAAACCGGGGTTGCCACGCCAATCGCATAAGCAAGCTGAATTTCGACTTTATCCGCCAGACCGGCCGCAACGAGGTTTTTGGCGACATAACGCGCTGCATAGGCTGCAGAACGGTCAACTTTTGTCGGATCTTTACCGGAGAAAGCTCCACCGCCATGGCGTGCATAACCACCATAGGTATCTACAATAATTTTGCGGCCTGTCAGACCCGCATCCCCTTGCGGTCCGCCAATAACGAAACGGCCAGTCGGGTTAATATAATATTTTGTCTGATCATCAAGCAATTCGGCAGGGACTACCGGCAAAATGACTTGCTCTTTGATATCCTTCTGAATCTGCTCCAGGGTAGCTTCCTCAGCATGCTGTGTGGATACGACAATCGTGTCGATGCGAAGCGGTTTACCGTCTTCATATTCTACCGTGACTTGAGTCTTGCCATCCGGACGCAGATAATTCAAAGTGCCGTTCTTGCGCACTTCAGACAGACGGCGCGCAATGCGGTGAGACATAGCGATTGGCAGCGGCATCAATTCAGGTGTCTCGTTCGTTGCAAAACCGAACATCAGGCCTTGGTCACCTGCGCCGATGTTTTCTGTCTCCTTGTCCATCTCCGCAGGATCGCGGCTTTCCAAAGCTGCGTTAACTCCTTGAGCGATATCGGGAGACTGTTCATTCAAAGAAGTAAGTACCGCGCATGTGTTATAGTCAAAGCCATATTTGGCACGTGTATAGCCAATTTCTTTCACTGTATTGCGTACAATGGATGGGATATCCACATATTCCGACTTCGTGCTGATTTCCCCAATAACAAGAACCAGCCCTGTTGCTACAGATACTTCGCAGGCTACACGCGCGTTAGGATCATTAGCCAGAAATGCGTCCAAAACAGCATCGGAAATCTGATCACAGATTTTATCCGGATGGCCTTCCGTAACGGATTCGGACGTAAAAAGGTGACGGCCTTTTACAGACATGAATTTAAACCTCCCGCTAGAGAAATAATGAATAATGAATATGGCATACATATTGAATGTTGTTCAGTATATGCAAGCTCTTGCCCAGCAGTGCCCAATGCAATGCAATATTCCGTACTCAAAAAATAAACCTTTTCCGACTGGAAAAGGTTCTACAAGTCTCAACTGCCATGATAGCGCATTTGATATATGGTGTCAATTGAAATGAGACTAAGGGGTTTATTACATTAAGCCGAGCCTTGATAATTCACCTTCTGCACTTTGAATCAAACGCTTGGTAATTTGTCCTCCAACAGACCCGTTTTCACGAGAGGTCAGATGACGCCATTCAACTGTTTCAGTACCTGCTGCATAATTGGCCCCCAATTCCCCTGCAAATTCAGTGTCAGTTGTTCCACTCGTCGAGCTTGCATATAAAGGGTTGTGTACCGGCAATCCTAATTCAGCGGCAATTTCATATTTCATTTCCTGCAGCATGCTTCGACTTGCGGGCACAATATGATTACGACGTTTTCCCGGCATGAGTGCCACCTCCATATGAATGTTGTATGGTTATTTTGCCGGGAATGAGCTGCATTCAGCCATGCACATATTGTTAAATCAGGAAAATGCAATTAAGAAACTGAATAACCTCCACGGACCATGACCGTCACGTTGTAGGTTTGCCCTTCTTGAACTTGTATCCCTCTGCCTTCACGCGGGAAAGATAACAGATGATTTTTTTTAACAGCTTGATTATGGAATATTTCCGTTCCATCCGTAATATCAATGGCCCCGCTGGCATCCATACTGTAAACGACAGCATAACCATTACGGACGATGAATTCAGCCCCCGCTTTGGCTATAAGTTTCTTGCCTGGTTCTAATTCGATAATTTTCACTTCATTATTGGCTGTGGATGCAGTATCTGTTGGTGCACTCGCAGAAGGAGTTGTTGTGCTGCCTGAAGGAACTTTTCCCCCTAATGCTTTGGCGATCTGCTCATCTACATAGCTTTTGGTTACGACCGGATCATCAGCCGTTCCCGGCTGCCCTCCATTAGATGCGCCATTTGCCGGGTTATTCAACACCGTTCCCGCAACGATGCCTCCACCAACCAGAATGGCCGCCAATGCTGCTTTATAACCGGATTTCATGGTTTTCCTCCTATATCTTTTAAATATAGCTCTTATCCTATTAATAGTTAACCCTATCATAATAGGTTTGTATAATGAGGACAAGAAAAAATCCCCTATTGGAGGGGATTGATCCATACATTGATTCATATTCTACTATTGCATTAAGTTAACCTTGTGCACCTGCTCCGGCGAGCCATGGCTTCTCATAAGCCATTTTTGCGTTATCCAGATTAGTCACAAGAGTTGTCATTTGTTGTTTCAGAGATTCGAGCTGAAGCTCTGCTTGGAACACTTCATATTCTGTGGACATACCGAGTTCGAAACGCTTTTTCGTCATATCAAGAGCATTTTGAGCGCTTGTCATGGAAGCCTGTAGCTGTCCATATTGCGTCTCAAGCTCTTTAATTTGGTTGTAGGTTTGGCGGACTGCATCTTCCAATTGTTTTTTGGCATCTGCTGCACTGATTTTTTTTAACTCAACATTTATTTCTTTGTTTTCATAGGCGTTATCGGTACTTCCAACAAAATTGAAATAATTAATATCCAGTTCAGCTTGCTCGATCCCCCGCTCAGCCATCCATACGGTAGGGCTGTCAGCCTGAACGCGTCCAACGTGTGCTTCTACATCATCCTCAAACACTTCAAATTTAGGGGTGTCCGGTACTTCATACTTTTGATCAGCTTTATAACCGATGATTGCATTTAAGGATCGGTAAGCATCATCCAAAGCTTTAGCGGCTACCTCTTGTGCAGCTTTTTGTTGTGTTAGTGTATTTTGGGCCTGGGTTACATCATAGTCACTGGCCATTTGGTTGTCCCGCTTAGTCTGTGCGATACGCAGCTTCCACTCCGCATCAGCTACATTCAAATCGGCAATGCGTTTTTTCTCAATAGAATCAATGATGGCATTATATTTATTTTTGACTTGAAGACCCGCGCCATCTTTCTCAGTCTCCAATTTTTTTTGAGCTATAGAATAGTTAATTTGTTGTTGGCTATAGTTATTGAACGCCGAATTAGCTGCATCATTGCTTCCATTGCGTGGAGGGATAAAGTCAATATCATCTGCAGCATCCTCCAAACTGTTATTTTGTGCCTTTAGCGACGCTTCCTGCGACTTGATAGAATTGCTATTGCTAACCGCAAGCGCTACTGCATCTTTATAAGCAAGCGGTTCTGTATTCGTTTCATAAGTCGCATATGTGCTTGTAACAGCTGTTTCAAGCGGATTCAGGCTGTTTTGAGCAGCAGGTGTGGTTTGACCACTGGATGCGGTTTGAGCTGTTTCAATCTTTACAGTTGAAGTTGCTGCATCCCAATTTACTTTGGCGCCTAACGATTCACCGACAAAACGCAGCGGGACATAAGTTGAGCCATTTATTGCCTTAGCGGGTGTAGCCAAAGCAATGGATTGTCCATTTTTATAAGCAGTGGTGCTGTTAATACGAAACTCGAGTGTGTCTGGACCTTTAGCCGCAGTAATTTTGTGGTTCGCTTCGTCGTAGCTCACTTGAGCCCCTAGAGATTCAAAAATGGCGCGAAATGGAACCAAAGTTGCATTATGATTTAATACAGGTTGCTGGGCATAAGATTGGGTCACTCCATTAATGACCACCTTAATGTTGTTGGCCGCTGCAGCAGAACCTACGCCCGATATAACCGAAGAGAGCAATACCGTAGACAATAAAGCCGAGCCTAGTCGTTTCATATCAAGGATACCTCCAAATCTGAATAAAGAATGAAGAAAGTATAAAATCACATCATATTGTGCATATTATTGAAAAAAGGGTTCCATAAAGGAACCCCTTTCTCATTATTAAATTGTGTTAAGAACAAATTACTTTTGGGAAACTGTAACTGTTTTAGCAGTTGCATCGTAGTTAACAGTTGCTCCCAGAGCTTGTGCTACGAAAGTCATAGGCAGCATTGTACGGTTGTTCTTAGTTACTGCTTTAACGTCCATGGTGATCACAGTACCGTTAATAGTCAGCTTGTTAGTGTTCAGTTTGATTTGTGCTACACGGTCACCCTTGATCAGAGTTACAGTGGAAGTAGCTTTATCAAACAGAATGTCTTTAGGACCTACACCCAGAGCGTCAGCAACGTAACGAACTGGCAGGAAAGTACGAGAATTCTCGACGTAAGGAGCAACGTCAGCTGTTCTGGATTCACCGTTAACAGTGTAAGAAGTGCTGTTGATTGTGAATACAGTTTTCAAGTTTTGATCGTTAGGAGCTGGAGTCGAAACAGTTGCGATTGCTACTTTAGCAGCTGCATCGTTGTCTTCCCACTTCGTGTACACTTCAGTTTCAGAAACTGCGCTACCACGAACGTCCAGAGTAATGTCGCCTTCTGGAACAGTGCGATCCAGATCAATAGTTACGCCAGATACAGTGATTGTGCTTGCAGCAGTGCTGTCAGCATCAATTGTGAACAACACTCTGTTATCGTCAGAAGCTCTTCTTACGTTGGAGATCTTAGCATCACCAGAAGTTACTTCAACTTTTGGAGTAGACGTGAAGTATACACCTTTTGGCAGTTCCAGACTTACAGTACCGTCATCTTCCAATGCTTCTGCTTGGCCTTCAGTCAGCGTGAAGCTGGAAGCTGTTTGACCAGTAGCACCGATGATCACATTAGGTTTGTTGGATGCTGCTGCAGTGATAGGAGCTACCGCTTTAGCAACAACCACTTCACCTTCAACACCAGCGTTGCCGCCAACAGTAACTTTCACATCACCTGTGAAGTTGCTAGCCAGTGCCAGTTCCACATCTTCAAACTCCAGAGTTGCTTCATCATCGTCGCTGCTATTTCTTTCAACTGTGTACTTCGCTGTACGACGATCTGTACCAGTGTAACCAGCAAATTTCAGTATAACACCTTCGTCTTTGATTGTTTCTTTTCCACCAGGAGCTTCAAGGTTTTTGTAATCCGGAGCAGCTGAATCTTTATAAACCGCCTCATAAACAGGCTGCCAAGCAGCACCTTCTGGCAGTGTCAGTTCAAGTGTACGGCCGTTAACCAAGCTCTCGCCAATAGTTTCGGTCAACTTAATATCTGCCACTTCTTGCTCATCTTTACCTGCAGTGATTGTTGGAGCATCAGTTGCAGAAAGTGTGCTGCCGTATTCGCCGTAAGTACCGATTTTAGCGCTAGTTACGTTAGTGCTTGTTTTACCGGAAATGCTAGCTGTAATGTCGCCAGCTTTCACTGAACTGGAGTCATCAACCTCGAAATTAAAAGGAATTTCGAATTTGGTAGCTTTAGTAGATGTTTTGCCATCATACGTAATTACCAACTCACGGCCATTATCACCTCTAGTATCATATTTCAGACCTTTAGGATCAGCGTCACCGTAGATGGCTTCAACGTCAGCGCGAGGAGCAGATGCCCAAGAATATCCGCTTGGAAGCTTGATTTTCACTTCTGTCGCCTTTGAGAATGCACCAGCTTTTGGCTCTTCCAGAACGATTTTCGGTGTAAATTTGTTGTTGGAAGTATCCAGGCTTGAGAATGCCAGGTTCAGATCATCAGAGTCGGTGATTTTAGCAACCGTTGCTTTACCAGCTGGGAATACGCTGGAAGACGAAGCTTCAAGTGAAACTTCAGCATCATCGTTTTCGCCTTCATCAACCCAGATAGAACCCAGACGTACTGTAAATTTAAGCGGATCACCTACTACTTCTTTGGTCGCACCATTGTAAGTTACAACGATACGGTCCGAAGCAGCTACTCTAGCTGAAAAATCACCTTCAGCAAATTTCGCAGGGTCATTCTTGTCAACAGCACCGTTAGCAGTTAAGGAAACACCGTTGCCAAACCCTGTTTTAATTGGGAAAGACGAGAAGTCATAAACTACTCCACCAAGTGTATTGTAAGTATCACCAGTTACACTGGAATCAGCGGGGAGTTGCCCTTTATTCGCAAGATCATAATCCAATTTGATGACTACTTCGTCATCTTTAGTGAGTGTAGTTCCTTCAGGAACTGTAAATGTTACGGAACCCATTGAGACAACTCCACCGTCGCTAACAGTTGGAGTGTTAGTAGCTTTGATTTCTCCGCCGCCAGCAGCGTGGATAGCAGTTGGAGCAACGAGTGTTGCTACAGGTGCTGCTACGCCAGCAACCAGAGTTGCAGTAGCAAGCACGTTGATCATTTTCTTGTTAAACTTTGTCATAACCTTTTTTTCTCCTCCTTGAATATCATGCGATACAATATTCTTTTCTTTGTGTCGGATCTTGTCACTCATCAGTCGTTACACCTCCTTTCCGAGCTTTCATAACCCTTATAAAATGATATCTGTGACAATATCACAGAAGCTTGGAATCAAGATCATTAAAGAAAGCGTACATCTCACAACTTACTCCAGTATTATACAATGTCATTACAATGTCGTAAAGAATTTTTTTATCATATTTTGTCTCTTCGAAATTGTAACCCCTCTGTATCATACTCACACAATTAGACGTGGCGAGTTTCTAAAAAGTTGCGTCATTTTAAAAAAAGTTTTTTGATTTTTTTTAAAATATGTATCCGCCTTCTTACAGTCATAATTATACTTCAACGCCTTATCTAGAGTCACCCAACAATTATTCCCTTCCTCTCCTAATATCTACAAAAATATGATATAGAAAAAGAGGTATAGAATGATGCGTCTTGGGGTTCAAACACGCATCATTCTGCTCAGGAAAAGGTAAAAACACATGCCTCATATCAAGATATGCCAAGCAAACAGCTATTATTCTACTTTTTCACAACAGTTACCTGGGCACCGTCAGTAAGCATGCTTGCGCCCTTCACAACGATCTGTTGACCCTCTGAGAGACCTTCGGTCACTTCGACCTTCTCTGCGCTCTCTTCTCCAGTCTGAATCTTCACTTGTTTGGCGGCAGTTCCTTCTATTATATACACGAACTTTTCGCCAGCCTTTTCACTGACAGCTGCCTGTGGAATGAGCAGACCTTCCGCTGCCCCGGACTGGATATACACATTGGCAACCATACCTGCCTTAAGTGTATTCGAAGGATTTTCTATAGAGATTTCAACAGGATAAGCTTTCAGTTCCTGATCCATGACAGAGTTGATAGCCGTGACCTTGGCGTTAATTCGCTTCTCCACGGAAGCAATCCCTACTGTAACAGAGGATCCAACTTTGACGTTCATCATTTCAGACTCAGACAAATTTACCTTCACAAGGATCGGATTGGTATTCGCAATCGTGACCACAGATGACTGGGAACTCACAATCTGTCCAACATTCCCGGCGACAGCCGAAATCGTTCCGGACATGGGAGCCTTCACCGTGGCGTCGGCTAATTGGCTGCGCGCTGTCTCAAGGGCAGAACGCGACTGTTCAACACTAGCCTGGGCTACATCTACACCAGCGCTTTTACGAGCCAACTCGAGTGACTTCAAGGAGTTTTGATATGTCGTTTGGGCACTATCCAATGAAGATTGAGAGGTGCTCAGCGTAAGCTTGGCATTATCCAGTGCGCTTTGCGCCTGTCTTGCTGTGGTCTGTGCCTGCTCCAGCTCGGTTTGGGAAACAGCACCTGCCGCAAACAACTGCTGTGTACGGTTCAGGTTATTTTGCGCATCCCGCAGGGAACTCTCAGCATCCTTAATGGAGTTCTGCGCCTGGTCTATGGAGCTTTGCTGTTGAACGAGGGCGGCTTTCGCCTGATCAACACTTGATTCAGACTGCTGAACCGACTGCTCAGAGCTGCTCTGAGCCTGCTTCAGATTGGCAAGAGCGACGTTATAGGATTCCTGGGACTGCTTGATGCTGTCGCGGATATCCTTTTGATCCAATGTAAACAGGACCTGCCCCTTGCTTACAGTCTGACCGATTTTCAAGTTGATGCTCTGAATCGTCCCGTTAATCTTGGGAGCTACCTGAACGGATTTGTTGGGAGCCAGAGTACCAACAACACCTGCCTCAGCTTCGATACTGCCTCTTGTCACCTTACCGACTTCGACAGATACGGCCGTTTGCTTCGCAGGTGCGGCTGCAGGGGGTTCTCCTCCCCCCGAGCAGCCGGCCAACGCGACTGACAAAGCCAAGGCCGATAACAATACTACACTTTTTTTATTCATGGTTTTCCCACCTCACTATGTCCTGCATTATCTATTAGACCTGCACATTGCCTTGCTGAAGCTTCGCCTGCTTTTTTGCTTCTCTTTTCTGCTGGCGTTTCAACTTGCGGTTATTACGTCTAACAGTAATATTATCAAACAAAATATATACGACAGGAATCAGAATCAACGTAATGACCGACGCGAAAGAAAGACCAAATACAACGACAACTGCCATAGGCGCCATAGACTCGTTCGCCGGGTCGCTGGAAAGCACCATTGGCAACAGGGCAAGAACCGTCGCAAGCGTAGTCATCAGGATTGGCCGCAGCCGTTCCGAAGCCGCATGCAGTATCGCCTTGTCCCTTTCCACCCCTTCTTTACGAAGCTGAATAACAAAGTCAATCAATACAATCGCATTGTTAACAACAAGTCCGGCGAGCATGATATATCCGACAAAGGCCATGACACTCAACGCAGTCCCTGTCAAAACCAACCCTAGAACAACACCTATAAAAGTCGGCGGTATCGAGAACATGATGATAAACGGCGTAAACAAGGATTCAAATTGCCCAGCCATAACCATGTAAATCAGAACTACGGACAGTAAGAGCGCGACAGCGAGACTTACAAAGGACTCCATCATCTGTTCCGCTTCCCCGCCGCCTGTATCTGCCGAATAACCTTCAGGCAACGACAGATTATTCAACAGCTTGGTTACGTCCTGATTGACACTAACCGTATCTCTGCCATCAATATCAGCCGTAACTTCAACTTGACGGGTCTGATTTTCACGAGTAATTGTGACAGGAACTTCAATGCGTTCCAGACTCGCAATAGAAGATAATGGTACATCAAAACCCTGTGCAGTGGTAATCCGTAAAGTTTCAAGATAAGAGAAATCCTCCTTGAACTGCTCAGGCATAGAAATCTCTACATCAATCTGATCGTCCCCAGTGCTATAGGTCGTAGCAACCGAGCCATTAAAGGTAGTCCGCAGTGCCGATAGGATCTGTGATGTAGACAACCCATATTGTGCTGCCAACTGACGATTAACGGTTACCTGGTATTCTTCACGCGCTTCGTCCAAAGTACTTTTAACGTTAACCGTTCCCTCAATATTGCTAACCTCTTTGACAAGCTGATCCGAAAGCTCGCGCAGCACTTCCATATCGTCGCCTTTGAGATTGATTTGTACAGGTGAACCGCTTGAGAATCCTTGAGCAGCACTAAGAGTTACATCTGCATCCGGAATATTGGTGATCTTCTCCCTGAGCCCCGATATGACTTGGTCCGTTGAACGAGAGCGCTCATCAACAAGCGTCACACTCAATGTAGCCGCATTTGTCGGATTGCCGACGCTAAATCCTCCCGCCGAGCCGACCGTTGCCGTCACCTTCTCCAGCTCAGGGATATTCATAACTTCTTTCTCAATTTGCTGAACGGCGCTGTTGGTTTCCTCCAGCTTGGTTCCGTCCGGCATTTCCAGCGATATAGTGAACTCTCCCAAATCTTGAGACGGGATAAACTCAGACTTAACCATTGGAGTCAACGCGCCTGCGCCTACAAACATAAGAATTGTTATCGCAAGTACACTTTTTCTGTGATGGATACTCCATTCCAACGTCTTGCTGTAACCATTTTTGAACTTTTCGAACCCGATATTAAACCATACAATCGGATTGAAGCCACGGTAATTTCCCGAGGTATACACTGACTCATCCGGAAGCTTTGGCAGCCAGCGTGAGCTGAGCATCGGAACAATTAGCAAGGAAACAAGCAATGCTGCAATGTGTGAAAAAATAACCGTTAAAGCGAGTGGCTTGAAGAGCTCGCCTGCAATTCCTTCTACGAAAACAATTGGCAGGAAAACAACGATCTGCGCAAGCGCCGATGCCATAACGGCATTACCAACCTGCTTGGAGCCTTCAATGGCACCCTGCAGCATGCTTTTTCCTTCATGCCGCTGTCTGAAAATATTCTCAATAATAACGACCGCAAAGTCTACAAAGGAACCAAGTCCCAGAAGCAGACCACTGAGCGAGATAACATTGATGGTCTGGTCTGTGAAATACATCATTAAGAATGTTGCTACAAATGAAATCGGAATAACAATAGCCGCAATGATCGTTGAACGAACGCTGTTCAGGAACAGCAAAAGTACGATAGCTGCAATCACGAGACCGAGTACAGCATGTTCCACCAACAGGTGGACTGAATCACTGACAGGCTCGGAAGAATCCGTAACCAGTTCAAGCTTCGTGCCTTCCGGAAGCTCCTGCCGGATCGAATCCAGACGTTCTTTTACAGCATTTGCAATTTGCAGCGTGTTGCCGCCGGATGCCTTAGTAACTCCAATATTGATACTCGGTTTCCCGTTGTATGTGGAAATAGAAGTTACATCAGAGTAAGAATCCTCTACTGTAGCTATATCTTTAAGCTTAACAGTCCCCGAACCCGCTGAAATCGGGATTTCCTTCATTTCCGAAACAGCCTGATATTCACCATCTACACGTATCTGAACTTCTGTGCTGCCTTTGGTTACTGCGCCAGCCGAGCCTGACTGGTTATTGGCCGCCAGAGCCTGGCTTACCTGATCCAGGGTGATCCCGTAGCTTTCCAGTTTGGCAGGATCCAAATGAATGCGAATCAGTCTGTCTTGTCCACCTGTTACACTTACGGATGCCACACCCGCTATTCTTTCAAGCTGGGGCTGAATCACATCTTCCGCGATAGGCTGTAATGAATTAACATCCTGCTCCCCTGTGAATGCAAGATTGATAATAGGGGTCGCATTTAAATCAAGCTTCAAGATTCTAGGGGAATTGGCCGAATCAGGTAAAGAGTCCCTAACCCCATCCAAGCTATCCCGGATATCCAATGTAGCCTGATCCAGATCTACCCCCCAATTGAATTGGATCATGACCATGGATGAACCTTCTTGCGATTGAGAACTGATCGTATCTACGTTCTCTACCGACGCAAGGTTGCCTTCAATCGGCTTACTCACCAATTCTTCTACTTCAGATGGCGTTGCTCCTGGTATGCTTGTGACAACAGCAACAACAGGAAACTCTAGCTCCGGCATTTGTTCAACAGGCAACTTTTGAGCAAATATACCGCCCCCGATCAATAAAGCCACGATCAGCATAAAGACGGTTACGGGCCGGCGTATTGAAAACTGTGACATCTCCTCACTCCCCATATGATCTCTATATAAGTATAGATTGCCATACCTTCGATACTACGCTCTTGCAAGTAAAGAGGTTTCAGGTTGGCAGGCAAAATTTATATATTTTTTTAGAACCATTACAATTTGAAATAATTGCTGATAACTAGGCCCTTGCCCCCTATTATGGCATAGTTCGCTCAGCCTAGTCAAATGCTTCAAACGAACAAAAACACCCCTGTCATGCTACATAAAATAGAAGCATTTTATGCAGCATGAGGGGTGCATTTTCAAATATTATAATACCTGTTCCATATATTACATCGCTGGCAGTTTCTTCGTGGATGCCATGACCTTCGCAACTATAATTGCCGCATCACCACGGAGAGTGAAGGATTGAGGATTGAAATTATATCCCTTGCTAGCATCCTTGGAATCAACCGGAGAGCCTGTAATAAACTTCTTCTGGGCAATGGCCAGAACAGACGCAGCAGCGTAGTAATCGATATCCTTGTAATCCTTGAAGTATTTGGCCAATCCTTTTTCAATCTTCGCGCGGTCGGTTAGCAGCTTCAGGTTCAAGGCTTTGGCGATAATCACAGCTGCGTCCTGACGCGTAATGTTGCTTTCTGGATCGAAGACTCCAGGCTGAATGCCTTTTACAATGCCTGCTCGTGCCGCCGTTTCTACGAAACGGAAGTCCCAAAGATTGTTGGTGTAGCTTCTCGAAACGTCATTGAAAGACAAATCTCCTTGATAGTTGAAAGGAAGCTGTTGTGCTTTAACAATCATTTCCGTAAATTCTGCACGTGTAATGTTGATATCCGGTTTGAAGCCAACGGAAGGATCCTCCGGATTCATAACCCCCTTCGCAAACATCGCTTCGATATAATTCCGTGCATATGGGTGGCTGATAATGTCAGTATAGGTTTCACCCAGTTTGGCTACGACATAGTAACCGAATCTGGAAAAAGGAACGGTTATCGTGTTCTTCTTGTTATTGACGACTCCGCCCAAGTTCTCCCACGTCTTTGTTTCAGGGTTAAAATACAGTACTGTAATAAGTCTGCCGGTATCAGCTGTGACGCTTGAGTTATACGTGAGTGTCAGGCTCCCACGCTTGGATGGTACTAACTCATCTTGCGTAGCACGTTCAAAGAAGCTTTTCACCCGCGCGGTTGGAGAGAGTTGATACGGGCCCATACCTTGCGTTACTGGATCATATTTATCCTCTGTCTCCAAATCATCTGCTACACCCGGATCGATCCAGAATACCGGGCTTGCTTTACCAAAACGTAAAGGGAATTCCCCGACAAAATAAGGCTGCCCCGACGCAAAGCGCTTATTCAGATCGTCAAGCTCATCATATCTGTCGACTACCCCATCCTCATTGTTGGCAATACCAAATAACAGATCATGATTCGTGAAGACCTGATTTTTAAACCGATCCGGTACATAGTAATCATTTCTGATAAGATTTGTACTACTAGGGAAGGTTAACTGAAGCGCCCCTTCAAAAACCTTGTGGGACTTCTTCATGGTTTCCATATACTGCGCTCCAGGGATGTTGGCCGGCACATATTTCACCGTAACCTCACTCTTCAGCACCTGATCTCCCACAGTAACTTCGATTGGAATCTTATTATCTTTGTTTGCCTTCAAACCTTTTACAACGTATCTGTAGGCTGACGGATAATCCGTATCTCCATCATAGTCTTCATCATAA
Source organism: Paenibacillus enshidis (assembly GCF_042136365.1). NCBI lineage: Bacteria > Bacillati > Bacillota > Bacilli > Caryophanales > Paenibacillaceae > Paenibacillus > Paenibacillus enshidis. The sequence continues at coordinate 121,064 of NZ_JBHHMI010000005.1, forward strand.
GCAACCTGCTCGGCGGCCTGTTTATTAATTTTAACACCATTGGCGTTAGGAGCATCCACGACAACTTCCACAAAATTCTGGTTGATCAGATTTCGGTCGGGCAGCGGACGAATAATATGATAGGAAGAAGTTGCAAAATTGACTTCCAAACGGTATGTTGCCGACGGACCGCTATCTCCCGCATTGTACAGCGTAAAGTTGTACACGAGTGTAGATCCGTCCTCAGGAATTTTTTGATCAAACAAGACAAAGCTGAAATTCTCCTCTTTCGGATGGTAGTACACTACCAAATTCTCAACTTGGGACTCACTACCATTATAATTCTTCTGGGGAGAACCATCGGAATGGAAGCGATTCTCCAAAGTCCATTTCAGAGGAGCGCCTTTATTAAATTCCTTACTCGAAGATTCAATTTTAAGGATATAATTTTTTTTATTGGTTACGTCTTTCAGTTGTTGATCAACATTGTCCGCATTGTCACCCAGATCAATAAAATCAAACGTACCGAAAATGTTCATCCTCGAGACGGTTGTCGTATAATCCCCTTCACTTCCCGTGAAGTTAGGATCTGACTTCGTAGGTGCGATATCCTTGTAAAGTGGGGTCCCTACATCCCCGCTCTTGTAGGTGAATGGCATAATTCCCAGCGGACCTACAGGGACTAAAGGCACATTGGTCGTCGTAATATTAATCTTCATCGTTTTTTCATACTCATCTGATTTGGACTTATACACAAATCTGATGGTGTTGGAGCCTATCACCATGGCATCGGCCGCTGCTGACGTGTTACTGGCTACGAATTTAGTCTGGTTACCATTTGTTTTGAGAGCTATCTTAGTGTTATTCACATACAGGAATACTGTTTGACCACTCTCATCATATTTGATGTCGCTTTCAGAGGCTACATTGAACAGCTGACCACTGAAATTATTTACAGCACTGAGTTTAAGCTTAGTCGCCTGATCAGGGCTGTTGGTATCAATCTTGATCTGTTGGCCATCATATACGCTGTCGAACTGCACATAAGGACCGTACAGCATATTGATAGCAAGCGTTTTGGTCTCGAGTACCGTTGCGCCATTTGCCAATTGCAGACTGATTTGTTTAGTCGTGCTAGGAAGTGAGCTTATATTAACAATGAAACGCGTAACATTTGTTGCCACTCCATTAATTGTTCTGTTTACGTTTTCGGAGTTCACAACATTTAAAGTAACACCCTGCTGATCTGTTCTAATAGTGGTATCAGTCTGTGCATTGATAACCTGAACCTCAATCCCTGCCGGTACCGCGTTAATGTTGGTAGTCGTACCGAGCATAGAGCTTCCGGTAAGCTTTAAGGAATCCTCTTTACTGGTATTGCTGTTGTATCCTTGCAGATAGTTAACTCCATAAATGAACGGTTTCGCACTGTTACGAAGGGTGAAATACAGATCACCGTCACCAGCCAATCCAGTAATGCTAAGATTCATTCTGACTTTGGAATCAAAAACCGTACTACTAGGGATTGGAATCTCAAACGGCACAGTGACATAGTTGGCCGCTGTTTGAGAATACTTCGCTTGGTTCACCGTCACAGTACCAGTGCCCGTCGCTCCTCCCGAGAGCTTATAATTAATATCTACGCTAGCAGGCGCAGTCCCTGTAAAAGGAACCACTGCAGTACCATACATTACGATATTGTTTGCATCAGCAACACTAAAATCCGGCGTTGTCGACAAATCTGCCGAAGTGAGCGCACCTTGCTTTAAATAGGTATTGTAGAAGGTTGTATCGCCATTAAAAAATGTGATCTCACGGGTTGTTGTAACCGATTGATCGTTGTTGGAGGCAGTAATGGTCAGCGTGTTATTGCCTTTATTGATCACCACCGTACCCGCCGTAAACTTGTAGTTATTCGAGCTCGACACATTATAAGTCCACGATTTACCGTTTGTCGATATGGTGACTTTCGTGGCATTAGCCGCATATCCGGAGACAACGATCTGCGATGAAGAATTGCCTTTACCAGTAGCAGATGCCATCAGAACTGCAGGCTCGTCCTCAGTTAGCGCGACCGTCGTTCCATTGAGCGTCGCGTTAAGATCCGATAACGTCGGGCCGTTGCGGTATTCAATATAAATGGTGTCGGATACGTTAGACGATCCTTTTTTACCACTGATCACAATTTTATTGAGGCCGGAGAACAGTTTTAAGTTTAAAATCCGCAAATCCGTACCATCGGGATAAATATTCCCGGTTTGTCCCACATTCGAGCTGACTTCAGTGTAGGTATCACCACTTTTGGATAATTGATACACACTGTATGAAATCGTATCTTCATCAACATTATTGAAGGAACCCTCCAGATCCACGCGCTCAGTGGTAACCACACGCGCATCCCCAACAGCATATTTTTCCGATGGAAAAATAAAGTAAGTTCCCGATGCGGCTTCCGCCGTACCCGTCCAGACTGTCGGCACCATGGTTACCAATAAGGCGACCGTCAGCAACATGGAAAGAATTTTTCTCAACTTGATTGTCCTCCTTTGATTCTGCCGTACCTTTTTGGCACGAAATGAGTGCATAGTTATTTTATCGGACAGAGGTATCCAATTTTTTAGGCTTTCCCTAAAAAAGGGAAGATTCCTTGTAGCAGCACACTCTCCCACATCTCCTTTTACAAGAAAACAAATAAATACAGCCCTTAAACTCCGTTAATCCGGAGCTTAAGGGCTGTTTTTCAGCTTATAATTTTTAGGCTAAAAATGTACTGGCTTTAAGCGGAGTCGAATCTTACAATTTCGAACGAGATTGATCCGGCTTCACCCGAAGACGAAGCAGCAGATTTATAATCGGCTTTTTTGTTTTGCCGACGAGCCCGATCACTTCCGCTCCAATCTGCATGAAGAACATCATGATACAGATGACAACAAAGGTAACCCAGTTGGCTTCAGCCATCGCAGCCGACGTCTGAATGACAGCCAGCACACCAAAGAAAGCGGCAATGCCGTAAATAATCAGCACAGTTTGTCTGTGGCTGAAACCAAGTTCACGCAGACAGTGATGCAAATGTCCTTTGTCAGGAGAGAAAATCGGCTTCTTCTGCAGCTTGCGGCGTACGATGGCAAAGAAGGTATCCGACAACGGGACGCCGATGATGATCAGCGGGGTAATAAAGGACACAACCGCGATCTGTTTATATCCAAGGAGTGACAGCATTGCCAGGCAGAAGCCCAGAAACAGTGAGCCTGTATCTCCCATAAAAATTTTGGCAGGATGAAAGTTGAAAAATAAAAATCCGATAATGCTGCCCAGCAGCACCAGACACAGCAAAGCGACAGGCACATTGCCCATCAGCATGGACATCACAAAAATGGTACCGATAGCAATGCCGGATACACCGGCTGCAAGCCCGTCCAGTCCATCAATCAGATTAATCGCATTCGTTACGCCGACAATCCAGAGAATGGTCAGCGGAACGGAAATCCAGGTCTCCAGTGACGAATAGGCATCCATAAACGGAATATCCACAAAATCAACGCGAATATTAAATCCGAAAACAACGATACAAGCGATAGCGATTTGTACCAAAAATTTGAGCTTGGCATTCAGATCGAAGCGGTCATCCAGTGCACCGATGGTAACAATCATGGTTCCACCGATTAAAAAGGCAGTAATGAAGTTAATGTCCCGTGATGTCAGTACCCCTTCCGGTATGAACGGCAGCAGCACCAGCGTCGTTAAAACAAATGCCAGAAATATTCCCAACCCGCCCAGGCGAGGCATAATTCTGGTATGAACTTTACGGGCGTTTGGCACATCAACGGCCCCCACCTTGACAGCGAATTTTTTTACAAGCGGCGTCAAGGCTAAAGCCAGTGCCAGTGCTGCGATAAAACCAATGATATAGATCGGCAACATTTGATCATTCGACCCCCATTTTTAACGTGAATCTTTTTCACCGTTACCTTTACCATGTGAAGATTTGGTGAAAATGATCCAACCGCATTGAATTATACTCCGATCAAAAATAAATACCAACCTTTATTTTATGGCAATTTAGGCTGTTTTTACGTCAAATTTCAGCTTATCAGCCCATTTTTGTCACGTTTTCTCTTGCACGCAGCACTTTCACTGCGAATTTTGGCAGCGCAAGCATCCTTTTATACCGGCTGGGCTCTTTCAACAGACGGTAAAACCATTCGAGCCGCAGTTTTTGAAAGACAGCCGGCGCACGCTTCGTTTTTCCGGAAATGACGTCAAAGCTGCCGCCTACGCCCATCATCACTGGCACGCCCAAGCGTTCTTTATGCCTGGCGATCCATGGCTCCTGCGTGTCCGCTCCGCGTGCTACGAACAGCAGATCAGCTTTAGCCTCCCGTATGGCCCCGATCACCTCATCATCCTGATCCGGCCCGAAAAATCCATCCCTTATCCCGCATATCACAATTCCGGGATAAAGCTCCTTTATCCTGGCGGCCGTGGCCTGAATCACTTCTGAAGCGGAGCCGAGCAGGTACACTTTCCAGCCGCGGGTTTCACCCACCTTGAACAATTCGTGCATCAGGTCAAATCCGGGCACACGCTCGGCCACGGGCATACCCGCCACGTTTGCAGCCCAGACAACGCCGGTGCCGTCAGGCACGAGCAGTTCCCCGCCCAGCATCACCTTCATGTAAGCAGGCTCTTCCAGAGCTTTCATGACCATAATGGGATTGGCTGTAATAATCTGATGGGGTCTGCCAGAATCCACAGCCTCCGTCAGCCACGCTACCGTCTGCTGCATGTTGAGCCTTGATACCGGGATTCCAAAGATCGGGACCGTCGGAACTGTTTGCTGCTGCTTCAATTTCAATCATCCTTTACGACTCAAATATTCGATAATTTGCCGTGCAGGCAGACGGGCTTCCTGCCGCAGGGCTTGAATAGCGGCGGCCCGTTTGCCCCGCCATGCTTCGCGCTTATCGAGCAGCTCAGCCGCTTCTGCCGCAAGCTTGTCTCCGTTAAGCGTATCTGATGAACCGACCGGCTCGCTTCCGATCCGGCTCAGAAAATGATTAATCTTCGGATCATAAGATATGCCGAGCAGCGGTACCTCTCTGGAAGCGGCATAGATAAGACTGTGCAGCCGCATGCCGATAATAAGATCACATTTGCTGACCTCCAGAAGCATTTGCTGTGGGTCTGTAATCTCCCGCTCCATACTCATACTGCTTCCATTGGAGTCCACATCGCCCAATTGTTCAAGTACATATTGGGAGGCCTGCACGTCATCAGGCAGGTGAAAAGGCAGAAAGCGCAGATGTACGGGCCGCTTGGCACTTAACTTGCGCAAGCCGTCGGCAATGGCCTTCAGCTCTCTTCTTTCCTTGTCCCAATAACGCACCGAGATGCCGATAACCGGCATGTCAGCAGGAGACACTCCATTGGGCCCGGAATCTGCATTCGCGGGCAGCGGAAGCCCCATTACGGGGTCCGGGACGACGTGCACGGAGGAACGTTGTATCCCCATGGCAGTCAGCAGCCCCGCCGACTGCTCATCCCGCACCGATATATAATTACAACGGTTGAAAACAGACTTAATCAAAGGGTAAAACCATTTGCGCTGCACCGGACCAATTCCCTGCGCATAGACAAATGTCGGCTTACCAGCCCACTGTGCCAGCTTCAAGATGGCGAGATAATAAGGTATGGATTTGGGGCTTGTGGCATCCTGCAGCAGGCTTCCCCCGCCGCTGATGACACCCGAGCTTTCACGAATAGCCGCTCGGACCTCCTTCAGGCGCATCCGGTGTACCGCACGTACGCCATACATTTTTGTGGTCCACGCGGGATCGGAAGAGAGGACGATGGGCTCAACGGTTAACCCGGTTTGCTCTCCCTCTTCCTTCAGAGCCGTTAAAATTGATTTCAGCACAGCTTCATCCCCGCTGTTGCGGAAGCCGTAATAACCGGAAATTACAATTTTCGGAGCCGAGGAGACCATCTTGTCCAAGCTCCTTCCAGCAGCCGCCATACGCCAGCCGCAATAATTCCGAAAATAAGCCCCATGCCCAGACCAAGCAGCCCGCGAACGAGTGAAATAAGGACCGGAGAATGAATATGGGCGAACGTATCCACCATCGACAGCTGCCCGATGACAGCGATAATCATCACATAAATCGCTTTGCGGTATTTAATCGCCGCAAATGCCCCCACAATAAACAGCGGATGTGCCATCAGGAATTCCTTGGTGCGTGGTCTCACGCCAAACGTATTCTCCATAAACGTACGGAATGCCATCTCATACGAAGATACAGAGCCGGCGTTTCCGGTGCGGGAGAGGTAATAATAACCTGCCGCCGCCAGGATGACCAACGCGCCAACCATCCATACCGTAATAGGCATCCTTAGCAGCTTCGGCACTTCAGTTTGAAGCGAAATTCCTCTATAGAAGAGCAAATACACCGCTACCAGAAAAATTGGAACAAAATGTAGCAGGCTTACTCCCCTGAACTGATTGAGCACCAGACTGTAGCTGATGTTATTCAGCAATGCGATGACAAAAGGTACGGCTGCCAGCGACAGGATCGAAGTCTGCACATACAGAAGCACGGTTTTGCCAAGACGGCTTCCCGTCGAAGGTTCGGGCTTCTGATCGTGAAGAGCCGTTATTTTCCGTACAGCCAGCACCGTGGCCACTGTGGGACCGCTGATCGCAACAGCCAGTGCGAGCGCCTGCTCCATCAGGCTGGAATTCAACACATATAAGCCAGCACAGCCGATGAGGCCAAGAATAAAAGCAGCCAGCGTCAATGCAGGCAGAAAATAGGAAATCATAATGGCGATCAGCGCGACAGCACCCGCAACAGCCACCAATTTAAAATACCGCTGCATAGAAGAATCGCTTACATGGAAAGGCTCGGCTTGTCCAATCGTAAAGCCGTTATTCTCTATGCGCTGCACGGCATTGCCCGGGTCAGCCAGCGAGTGTACCAGATTATCGACGGAGTCCTTGACCTTCGCTTCGGCAACACTGCGGGTAGGAACCGTATTTAAATATATAATCCGTATATTTCTGTCCTTGGTCGCCAGTACAAACCGGTCCGCAATCGTCTGAACGTCCAGCGACGAATCGGCTTCGCTCAGCGAATGCAGACGAACCACGTTATAATCTAACAAATAAGCAAGCTTGTTAAAACCAAGCTGCGGAGCTTTCAGACCTTCGATCGCCGCAACACCGATACCGTGCTTGTTCAGCAGCTCGGCAAAGGCGGAAAGACTGTTCAAATCGGCATCATCGTGGAAGCCCTTGACAGACTCGCCTTCAAACAGAATGCGCTTTACCCCGTTTTTTTCAAAATTGGCAAGCGTGCTTTCCACCAGCTGCTGGTTGTACGGCAGGCTGTCCGTCATCCGCGGCATAATGATAAAGCCTTTGGAGCGGAGCATCGCCATGGCCATCGGGTCCGGCTGCATCGGCTTCAGGGAAGCGTCCTCCGGAGAGGTTTCTATGACAAGACCGCTTTGGCCATCATAGCCCCACGGATTTACGGCAATGCCCAGACTGCCGAACGTCTCTTTGATCATCGGTGTATACGCATCCGCACTTTCCTTGTTCATGAACTGAACGTAGGTGAAATTTTGATTCCCCGGTACAGGCTGTCCTGTCATGCGGGAAATATCTTTTTCATTATAAGTAACCATACGACGGGCTTTTTCCAGATCACTCAGAGTGCTCTCAAACAGCGCCATGGAAGTGACGCCCGCTTCCTTCAGTTTGTCTAGCTGTTCGTTCAGGTAATCCTGGGGACGTGCCTGGTAAGATGCGGCGTCCGTCAAATCACGGTAATCAAATACAAATTCAACTGATTTGGATGTTCTCTCCGTTTGCAGCCGGTCGCTAATGACCGGTACAGCCGCAACCAGACCGATTACGACCACGGCCCACAACCATTTCCGCGCGCGGTTATTCCAATACTGCCATTTCTGATACACCAAAGTACCTCCTCATCATTCAGCACACGGCACAGAGCTTTCCGATACAAACGGTCTGTACTGCACGCCGTAAAACGAACTTCCGCTCAGGCCAAGTCTCGACGGCGGATTCACCATGAAATTCCAGCTCAAAAGCAGATGACCTCCCCCGGCTTGCTGCCCATTGCCGTGAGAGGTCACCGATGCGTTCCTGCTTTTATTCTTAAGCGTCTACACGGGACATAACAGCTTCCACCAGATGCGTAATCTTACCTTCAGCATCCGCAGTGGATGACCCGCGTACCGCAAAATACACCTTGATCTTCGGCTCTGTTCCCGATGGACGCAGGCAGAACCATGAACCGTCCTCCAGCATGAACTTGAGGACATTCTCTTTCGGAAGTCCATCCAGCCCTTTGGAGTAATCCAGCACTTCCTTGACCTTCACACCTGCGATTTCATCGGCCTGGTTATTACGCCACTGGGTCATCAGGGACTGGATTTTCTCAAGCCCGTCTTTCCCCTTCAAGGTCCGCGACTCAAGTCTTTCCTGGAAGTATCCGAACTTCTCATACAACTCCTCCAGGACATCGTACAATGTTTTTCCTTGTGTGCTGTAATAGGCGGCGGCCTCAGCAATCAGCATCGCAGCCAGAACGGCATCCTTGTCACGCGCATAGTTGCCAGCGAGATATCCATAGCTCTCCTCGTAACCGAACAGATAGGTGTGACTTCCGGTTTGATCGAACTTGTTCATCAGTTCGCCGATATATTTGAAACCTGTAAGCGTGTTAAATACAGCAGCGCCAAAATGCTCGGCAATGACTGCCCCCATCTCGCTTGTCACAATCGTTTTGACCACTGCCCCGTTCTCGGGCAGCTTGCCTGCTTCTTTAAGCTGATTCAGCAAATAGTATACCATAATCGCGCCGGACTGGTTGCCGGAAAGCACCACATATTCACCGCTCTTGTTTTTAACAACTGCACCCATGCGGTCAGCATCCGGATCCGTTCCGAGCAGCAGATCTGCCCCGATTTTTCCGCCAAGCTCAATGGCCAACTTGAAGGCATCACGCTCCTCCGGATTCGGTGATTTTACGGTAGAGAATTCGGCGTCAGGCTGTTCCTGCTCCGGCACAATATGTACCTGCTGGAATCCGAGCTTCTGCAGCACCTGGCGTACGGGATGATTTCCCGTGCCGTGCAATGGGGTATATACCAGCTTGAAGTCCTTTCCCGGACCATTCGCAATCAGCTCGTGGTTGACGCTGACCTCGGCAACTGCGTTAATGAAGGCTGCATCCTCATCTTCACCTAACCAAACAAGCAGTCCTTGCGCCTCCGCTTCTTCGCGTGAAATGCGGCGCACATCAGAGAAGGAAGGAACCTCCCTTATGTAACCGATCACCTTCTCGGCCTGATCCGGCACCAGTTGGCCGCCCTCCTCGTTATACACTTTATATCCGTTATATTCAGGCGGGTTATGACTGGCCGTAACGACAATGCCCCCGGTCGCTTGCAAATGACGGACTGCGAAGGACAGCTGTGGTGTTGGACGCAGCGACGGAAACAGCTTCGCTACAATGCCGTTGCCTGCAAGGACCAGAGCGGCTTCCAGCGCGAATTCCGGTGAAAAGTGACGGGAGTCATGGGCAATCACAGCAGAGGGCTTGCCTGCCCGCTCCCCATGCTCCTCCAAAATATACCGCGCAAGTCCCTGCGTCGCCCGGCCAACGACATAACGGTTCATCCGGTTGCTGCCTGCGCCAATAACTCCCCGCAGGCCGCCGGTGCCAAATTCCAGCTCTTTATAAAAACGGTCTTCAAGCTCCTTATCGTTGCCTTCAAGAGCCCGCAGCTCCTGCTTCGTCTCCTCATCGATTACAGGATCCTGAAGCCAGCGCTCAATACTCTCCATGGCTTGTGAGCTCAATTGTGACATAAAGTTATTTCCCCTTCCTACTATTATGATTAGAATCGGGATTGCCTATGTATCATGACAGGGCGAACATAATCTCACCCTCGGCAACGACTTTATCGCCTACGCTGGCGGTTGCTTTGCCTTTACCGATGGAGCCTTTGAGGCGGATAATTTCCACTTCAAGCCGCAGAGTGTCTCCTGGCACAACCTGTCCCCTAAACCGGAAATTGTCCAGTCCGGCCAAAAAGCCGATTTTCCCGCGGTTGGCTTCAACCTTAAGAATAGCCACAGCACCGACCTGAGCGAGCGCTTCTGTAATCAGTACGCCCGGCATGACCGGATAACCAGGAAAATGTCCTGTAAAGAATGGTTCATTCATGGTGACATTCTTGATGCCTACCGCCTTCTTGCCTTCTTCCAGCTCAACAATCCGGTCTACCAGCAAAAACGGCGGACGATGCGGAATAATTTCCTGAATCTGATTGATGTCCAACTGCACATTTTCCATAACGATCATCTCCATATCCTTTGCATAAAAACAGCTCAAGGTGGTAATACATATTAATATCCTTACACTTGCTGCAGAAGTGAAGGTTAAGATAAGGGGCTTTTTCCGCCAACCAGCAGAACGGGGCGTGAAAAAGCCCTTTTGACACGAATACGCGCAAAACTCCCCCATCATTATACATTTTCCGAGGCTAAAAAGAAAATTCCGCCCAAGTACCATTTTGAGATACTGCTGCAGCTTGAATTTCAGCCTGTCTATGCCAAAAAAACCGCACAGCTTCTGCCGTACGGTTAGATTTCAAAAAAATAAAATACCCGATGAAAGCTATGGGGCAAATACCAGATCAAACACGTGCCGCCATGTAGCAATGTTAAACACATCTTCGAGGCTGTGCTTGCCCACAACAACATAACCGGCAATCATCCCCCCCAACAGGGAAATGACAAGAAGCAGCGGAATCACAAAATGACGGGCAATCCGCCATACGGATTTTTGTACAGCTGCCGTTTCTTTCTGTTCTGTCATCATTTTACCGCCTATGCCCGCAGAGAGTTGGCCAGACCCATCAACGTGTCGCTGGAAGTGAGCGCCCGTGAAGCCATCTGGAACATCCGCTGAATTTGCATCATATCCGTCATCTCATCCGTCAAATCCACATTGGACTGTTCAAGGTAGCCTTGACGAATCGTCGCGGGCACAGGAGCCGCTGCAGCTCCTGCCCCGAATACATCAGCCTCGGTGACGCCATTAGCCAAAACAAACGTATTGTCAGCTCCCTGCACGAGACCTTCGGAACGCTGAGGTTCAACAATCTGAAGCCGATGCGCCACATAAGGATCACCATTGCCCTGATCTCGAACCAGCAGATTGCCTTGCTTGTCAATCGCCACCTTCGATCCCAACGCAGCTGTCACCGGAACACCATCACGGTCGAGCACGGCATGGCCCTCAGATGTTGTCAGCAACAGACCGGTACCCAGCGGGTCAGGGGTAAAGCTGAAGCTTCCATTCCGTGTCCAGGCCTTTTGGCCATTAACCTCAATGGCGAACAGCCCGTTGCCTTCAATCGCCAAATCCGTCGGGTTGCCAGTCTCCTTCAGCGAACCCTGCTTCATATCTGTACTCATAGCTGCTGCCCTGACCCCGAAACCCAGATTAAAGCCAAGCGGCATCGCCCGCCCGGTCTGACGAAAGGCTTCAGGCTGCTGCTGAACCCGTGACAGCACGTCCTCAAAGGAAGCATCCCTGCTTTTATAACCTACTGTATTCACATTCGCTACATTTTCGGCAATCATGTCCAGCCGCTTCTGTACACCGGACATCGTCACCATAGCGCCAATCATGGAGTTATTCATGGTTTGATTCCCCCTATACCCGTCCTACCTGGTTAACAGCTTTGTCAAGGCTTGCATCATAGAATTGAATGACTCTTTGATTGGATTCATATGCGCGTTGCGCAGCCATCATATCGACCATGGACTGGGTGGCGTCAACATTGGAGCCCTCCAGGTAGCCTTGCTTGATTTCCACATCGTCATCGCCCTGCAGTAATCTTGCGGTTGCGCCGCTTTGCGTGTCCAGCCTGAAATTGCCGTTGCCTTCACGAACCAATTGATAAGGCTGGTCGATAATGCTGATGCCAAGCGTAATTTCTGTCTGCTGATCACCTTCACGGAACTGCCCTTGGAGCTGCCCCCGTCCGTTTACTTTAAGATCTTTCACCGATCCGGTCAAGGTAATAGGATCCCCATTTTCATCCAACACCTCAGAGCCTGCGGATGTACGAAGGGTTCCGACCCCGTCCACCCGAAAATGCCCGTCCCGTGTATAACGAATATTGCCTTCCTCATCCCGTACCATGAAGAAGGCCTCCGGTCTGTACGTAACTTGTCCGTTCTCATCCACATATTTGCCCGAGGAGTCAAAGTTCATTGGCTGTCCTGTTGCCGGGTCGTTCACGATAATATTGGACTCCATAGCAAAGTCGGTTGTTTCTCCGCTTGGCGTAATAAGTCCCCGAACGTATGGGGAGAGGCTCTCCTCCGCAAAAACGCCCATGTTCAGACGCCCTACCGTACGGTTAGGGTTGTCCGCATAACCGCCTGTCATGGCAATAAGCATTTCCGGGAACGCACGCTGCACGGCTGTCTCCTGTTTGTATCCGGGCGTGTTGATGTTGGCAATATTTTGTGTGACCGTATCATGACGGCGCTGCTGGGTAATCAAACCTGCGGCGGCAGTGTAAAGTCCTCTCAGCATAACTGGCGGTTCAGCTCCTCGGTTCATCTATTTTAAAAATGCAGCACACCGTGCTGCATCCGTCATGGATTGAACTTGTCTAACTATCTATATCGGCAGATCAGAATCTTTTCTTAACCACCTGATCCAGGTTATTCAGCATAATTCCCGTCCCCTTAACCACACAGTGCATAGGATCTTCAGCCACCAGTACAGGCACTCGCAGCTGCTGCGAGAGCAGCTCATCCAATCCGCTGAGCAGCGCTCCGCCTCCGGTGAGAATGACACCGCGATCAATGATGTCTGCCGACAATTCCGGCGGAGTCCGCTCAAGCACCGACTTTGCCGCGGTTATGATACTGCTTACCGGGTCTTCCAAGGCCCCCTGCACTTCGCGCGCGGAAATGGAAATCGTCTTTGGAAGGCCTGACACCATATCACGTCCGCGAATGTCCATTTCAGCCTGACGTCCGTCCGGGTGCACGGTTCCAATCGCAATTTTGATATCCTCGGCGGTGCGCTCCCCGATCAGGAGCTTGTACTTTTCTTTAACAAACTTGGAAATGGTTTCGTCAAACTTGTCCCCCGCCATCTTAATCGATGAAGCCGTTACGATATCCCCCATCGACAGCACGGCAACATCCGTCGTTCCGCCTCCGATGTCTACAACCATATTTCCGCTCGGCTCGAAAATGTCCATACCTGCACCGATCGCCGCCGCCTTGGGCTCTTCCTCCAGGAAAACCTCCCTGGCTCCGCTTCGTTCAGCCGCTTCACGAATCGCCTTCTGCTCCACCGAAGTGATATTCGTCGGCGCACAGATCAAAATCCGGGGACGGCTGTACCAGCTTTTTCCCCCAACCCGGTTGATAAAATATTTAAGCATGGACTCCGTAATTTCAAAGTCTGCAATAACCCCGTCACGCAGCGGGCGAATAGCCGTAATGTTGCCGGGTGTCCGTCCGACCATACGGCGCGCTTCTTCTCCGACAGCAAGGACTCTCTTCGTATCCCCCTCTATGGCAACGACAGAAGGTTCGTCTAATACGACCCCCCTTCCTTTCACGTGTATCAGCACGTTCGCCGTGCCCAGATCGATTCCGATATCCTTGCTAATCATATAAAAGAGCCCCCAAAGTCATATTTTAAAAAGTGACAAGAACCGGCAAATTTATGTACAATATTGAAGAGTGTCGTGACATAATTCGATCTTGTACCATCTTTTAACATATCATACTTCAGGGGAAGGATTCAATGGATAAGTGTGTATAATCTTACAAAAATTCAGGACTTGCCGGATACCAGAACATCATGCGTGCTATCGTTCGTTTTTTTGTATTTAATTTTTGTCGCTTCCCCTCCCCGCAGATGGCGGATGGATTTATGATATTCCAAAATATGCTTCACCTGATCCGCAAGGTCCGGATTGATTTCAGGCAGCCGTTCGGTCAAATCCTTATGCACCGTGCTCTTGGATACACCGAACTCCTTGGCGATCGTACGGACCGTATGTCTCGTTTCTACGATGCAGCGGCCAATTTTGATGGTCCGTTCCTTGATGTAATCGTGCACACTCCCGCCTCCCCACTGTGGATAGTTTGGTACATTATATGAGTGGCGGGGATAGATATGCTCGGTTTGGCGCTGTGACAAGCTTCCGTGGCCCTAATTATTTCCTTGCGGGATGTAGACAAAGCCCCTGGAAGGCACAAAAAAAAGGCAGAGGGACGGTTCCCCCTGCCTTCGGACGAGCATGATTATTTTTGCGGAAGCAGCGTTGTCGGATTTACCGGCTTGCCTTCCTCAATAACTTCGAAATGCAGATGGTTGTTCAGGGCCTTCTCCATTTCATTCCGGCCTGCCGAAGCAATAACCTGCTCCTGCTTCACTTGGTCGCCCTCTTTGACCTTCACCTGGTCAAGGCTTTGATACACGGTTTTGAGATTATCATCATGTGTAATTTCAACAATGTTGCCCATCAGGGGATGCTGCTCTACACGGGTTACCTTACCGCTCAACGCAGCCTTTACATCAAATACCGCGTCATCAGAGCGGGCCAGGTCAATACCTGTATTGGCCGTGAAGGTTTGGTCATATTCCACCATCGCGGCAGCCTGTTCGTCCTCCGATGCAGTTTCATCAAAAAACGGCTTTACAATCGTTACCTCGTTAGCATTCGCCACGGGCCAAACCATGTTCTCGGACTGGGCGACCACTTCTACACTTTCCTGCTCCCCATTAAGACCGACATCATCCGTCACACTGTTAGCTGTCCCTTGAGCGGCAGGATTCTGCTCCAGTGATTTTGTGCTGGTATCCTGATAGACCCACACAAGAGTTAGTATGATGGCTGCTGCGGCAATGTAGGCTGCAGGATATACCCACCTTTTGGACAACAGCTTTTTCCACGAAGACGGCTGTGAAGCTCTTTCTCCCATTTTGATTTTGGAAGATTCTTCGTGATTTTGGTTTTTGTTTTGTTCATTCATGGTTTCATCACCTCAGTAACCAGTGTTACCGGGCGCTACTCTTTTATACTTGTATTCTCAGAAAATTTGAAAATTTTTCTATAGACCAAAAGATGACTTTTTGAACTGCCTCTTAAAGCAGCTGTGAGGCCTTGGCGAAATGGATTCCAGTGTAGTAGTGTTTGAGAATTTGGGTTGCCGTATAACCTTCCTTGGCCATTCCGTTCGCACCCCACTGGCTCATGCCGACTCCATGACCATTGCCGTAAGTCGTGATAACCATTTGCTCTCCCCGAATTACCCATGTAAATTCGCCGGATCGAAGTCCAAGCCGCTGACGCAAGTCAGTTCCTTTAAAAACGGTATCTCCAATTCGGATGCTCTTAATCCGGTGCCCCTCGGTAGTAGATAGAATTTTGATTTCCGGGAAAACACCCGACCCTGAAGCAGCCTGCACTGCCTCCCCCTTCAGAGCGAGTTTGTCCAAAACTTCTGCGGTCTTCATCGTTATGCTTTCTTTGTAGCGGGGCGCGATCCGCTGATCCCACGGGCTCGGAACACTGCGGAGGTAAGGGACGGATGCCGTCCAGACATCCTCGGAGTTTTCCGTATATCCGTTGCTTGTTGAGAAAAAAGCTGCAGTGATCGGCTTCCCTTTATACGTCATTATAATATCTTTCGTTTCTCTGACAGCCTTACGGATAGAAGCCAGTTCCTCGGCCCGCTGCGGATTCTGCTCCTGCTGCCGAATCGCTGTCAGGGGCAGATATACCTGATGCTCTACGGTGTCGGTGACGTCAGCCCCGTTGGGCGCACCGCTTGTATCCTTGGCCAGCAAACGCCGGGCTATGAATGTTCTGGCTGCAATCGCCTGTGCCTTTAGAGCCTCATGTCCGAATTCAGGCGGCATTTCGGCTGCCACCACTCCTGTTACATAGTCCTCAAGAGGAAGGGTCTCGATTGCGCCTGTTGAGCTTAAGAAGACGCTGACCTTAACAGTTTTGAATGGGGCTGCTTTCTTCGTCGAGTCCACAGATTCCGGCTGTGCTGCTGTATCCGGCACAATTTTTCCTGAAGGCGAGGGCTGCGGGTGCGTCCCCCTGGGCCACACCAGTACGGCCGGCAGAACAAGCGCCATCAGGAGCAGAGCGGTTAATGCAACTATCGGACCCGGCGACAGCCGTCGGATCCTGGCACGAGAATCTTTCATTTGGGAGAAACCTCCGTTCTATGAAGTGAGACCGGGGTGCTTGACCGGACCGGATATTCATTCATATGAAAGGTTCACTCTTGATAGAACCGGATTTGAGAGAAAGCAGAGAGCCGCAATGCCCGACTGAAGGACAAAAAAGAGCTGCCCGGGGAGAGCAACTCTTATGTGTACATGTACTATTGAATTCAATCGATTATGCCAGGGTCGGTTGTATTTTGAAAGCACCCTTCGTTTCTTCCTTGACCACCCTTTCGGCAGAAGCAGCTTCCGGCTTGCTCTCTTCTACCGAAACCCGATAGATGTCGGCTCCAAGAGTGGTGAGCTTCTCAGCCAGATGCACATATCCGCGGTCTATATGATGAACACCGCTGACCTCCGTAGTCCCTTCAGCAACAAGACCCGTTAAAATCAGAGCGGCACCTGCCCGCAAATCAGTAGCGCATACTTTTGCGCCTGTCAGCTTTGCATTGCCGGTGACGATTGCCGAGCGTCCTTCCACCTTGATCTCCGCGTTCATCAGCTGGAATTCATCCACATGCATGAAGCGGTTCTCAAACACCGTTTCGGTAATGACGCTCGTGCCTTCCGCTACGAGCTGCAGCGCCATCATCTGGGATTGCATGTCTGTCGGAAATCCGGGATATGGCAAGGTTTTGACATCAACCGCTTTAAGCAGCCTGCTGGCCATAACACGAATGCCGTTCTCATCCGGCTGGACCGTAACGCCCATTTCCTCCATTTTCGCAATCACAGGACCCAGATGATCGGAAATGGCGCCTTCTACATAGACATCACCGCCTGTTATAGCTGCTGCTACCATATAAGTACCGGCCTCAATACGGTCAGGAATGACCGTATGACGAACGCCGTGCAGCTTCTCAACACCCTCGATGCGAATCACTCCGGTACCGGCGCCGCGTACCTTGGCCCCCATCCCGTTCAAATAGTTGGCCAAATCAACGATTTCAGGCTCCCTTGCCGCATTATCAATAATGGTGATACCCTCAGCAAGCGAAGCTGCCATCATAATATTCTCGGTCGCTCCGACGCTCGCAACATCCAAATAAATCTTGGCGCCGCGCAAACGCCCATGGCTTCTGGCTTCCACATAGCCCTGGCCCAGACTGATTTTCGCCCCAAGCGCCTCAAAGCCCTTCAGATGTTGATCAATCGGACGTGTGCCGATAGCGCAACCTCCCGGAAGAGAAATTCTTGTATACCCCATCCGTGCCAGCAGCGGCCCCATGACCAGAAAAGATGCGCGCATTTTCCGCACCCATTCATACGGCGCTTCACAGGATGTGATCGACCGTGCGTCAACACGAATGATTTCATCTTGATATGTAACGCTTGCTCCCAGCGATTCCAATACTTTATTAATCGTCATTACATCATCTAGAGGAGGCGCGTCAACGATGACGCTTTCTCCTTCTTCCCCTAAAAGAGAGGCAGCGATAATCGGAAGAACAGAGTTTTTGGCTCCGCTCACTTTTACGCTTCCGACCAGTCTATTGCCGCCGCGGACGATAAATTTGCTCATCATGCTTCCCTCCGCGCGTCATTTCCCTTTTCCGGTGTGGAAAAAAAGAACGGTATCCGCTATTTTCGTGTTTCGCAACCCGGCGGCCCAGATCAGACTGCCACGGAAACGAGGTTCATTTTTTTTGTAAATGTGGTGTAAAAAAATTGTTTAATATTCAAAATAAATCACATAGATTTGATGACTCACTAAATTCCATCATATCATCGTTCAAAGCGCTTATACAAGCATTTTTTCATCACTGCATGTCTGTCCTGCCCGTAACGTTGTTACTGTCTACCGGACAAAGCCATGTAAATTCATTGTTAACCACAGTTGTCGATCCTATTCGACAATTCATGCTCTTGCAGGCATACCGAGAAATAAGCAAGTGCTTAAATATCAAAACATATACCTCAGCAGTTGGCTCCAGGAAATGTAATCCAGCAAAAAGCCGGCCACAAGTCTTCCAAGCACTACAGCCAAAAACAGATGCAGCAGCCTTCCCTGTCCCCCCTTGGGGTTCTTGATCCACAAGTCGAACTTAACACTCTGCAGCGACCACCAGGCCAAGGCAATGCATATGAGGGATACCATCATGGATACCATGCTGCTCATGCCTGTTGTTTGGCCGATCTGCCGGGTTAATTCATCCGTCACGATTTAGCACCTCCGGATCACTGAGCGCAGTTCATTGACCGCCGCCCGACTGTTCGGTTCGTGAACAGCCTATATGTGCATCATATGCGTCAGCGGTAAAAATGCAAACAATGAAATCAGGATTCTTTCATGTCCGCTTGCCAGCTTGGACTATTATATAATACTTGCCGAAAGCGCAACAATCCAGTCCTATTTACGTTTTTTTCAATAACTTTCGACATTTTTCAATATTTAGTCATCCTCATCTTGCTTGAAATACCACTCAAAATCCATGTAATTCTGATTTTTTTGCATTTTTCTGATTATTCGCAAGGTTCCACAAATTATTCGCGAGCTTCCATAAAAAAAGCCCGGCGAGTTAAAACCACCGGACTTTTGACCTATATATATTGATTCTTTTTTCCTACGAACACAATTTATTTTTCGGACACTTTCAAGCGGTTCACGGCTTTTTGCAGTGCCAGTTCCGCTCTGCGGTGGTCATACTCATCCTGCTTGCTCTGCAAACGGACTTCAGCGCGTTCCCGAGCTGCCTTGGCGCGTTCAACATCAACCTCAGACGGACGCTCTGCGCTCTCGGCGAGAATGACGACTTTATCTTTCCGGATTTCAACAAAACCGCCGTTGACCGCCAGGATTTCAGTCCTGCCGCCGGCTTTGATGCTGACCGGAGCAATCTGCAGAGGAGTGACCATCGGAATGTGCCCGGCCAAGATTCCGAGTTCCCCTTCCACGCCCCGAACGTTCAGACTCTCCACTTGCTCCGAATAAACCTGGCGCTCAGGGGTCACGATTTCCAACAAAAAGGTGCTCACTTCCATCCCTCCTGACAGGCTGTCCATCGACAGCCCACTTCGTAAGACCTACCTGCTGTCATGTACGATTACAGATTTTTGGCCTTTTCAACCGCTTCCTCAATGGTGCCTACAAACAAGAAAGCCGCTTCCGGAAGATTGTCATGCTTGCCTTCCAGAATTTCTTTAAAGCTGCGCACCGTTTCTTTAACCGGAACGTATTTGCCCGGGAAGCCGTTGAACGCTTCGGCCACGTGGAATGGCTGCGACAGGAAGCGCTGGATTTTACGTGCACGCGCAACCAGCATTTTATCTTCTTCGCTGAGCTCATCCATACCCAGAATCGCAATAATGTCCTGCAGCTCATTATAACGGGCCAGGATACGTTTCACACCTTGAGCTACCTGGTAGTGCTCTTCACCTACGACCTCTGGAGTAAGAATACGCGAGCTGGATGCCAGCGGGTCCACCGCCGGATAAATGCCCATTTCGGAAATTTTACGTTCCAGGTTCGTTGTGGCGTCCAAGTGGGCAAACGTCGTAGCCGGAGCCGGGTCCGTGTAGTCGTCAGCAGGCACGTAGATGGCCTGGATCGAGGTAACCGAACCTTTTTTGGTGGAAGTAATACGCTCCTGCAGCTGACCCATCTCGGTTGCCAGCGTTGGCTGATAACCTACAGCGGACGGCATGCGTCCCAGCAATGCCGATACTTCGGAACCCGCCTGGGTGAAACGGAAGATGTTGTCAACGAACAGCAGCACGTCGCGGCCTTCCTGATCACGGAAGTATTCCGCCATGGTCAGACCTGTCAGCGCCACGCGCAAACGGGCACCTGGCGGCTCGTTCATTTGTCCGAATACCATCGCTGTTTTATTGATTACACCCGAATCTCTCATCTCATGGTAGAGGTCATTTCCTTCACGTGTACGTTCACCTACACCCGCAAACACGGAAATACCGCCATGCTCCTGAGCAATGTTATTGATCAATTCCTGAATCGTTACGGTTTTACCGACACCTGCGCCGCCGAACAATCCGACTTTCCCTCCCTTGGCATAAGGGGCCAGCAGATCGATAACCTTAATTCCTGTCTCCAGCATCTCTGCTTGTGTCGTCAGCTCGTCAAACGCTGGCGCTTGACGGTGAATCGGATTTTTTATAGCACTCTCTACCGAGCCCGCTTCATCAATGGGTTGCCCCAGCACGTTGAATACACGGCCAAGCGTAACCTCACCTACAGGCACCGAGATCGGCGCCCCCATATCCACTGCTTCCATACCGCGTACAAGACCGTCGGTAGAAGACATTGCGATACAGCGTACACGGTTGTCCCCCAGATGCTTGGAAGCTTCCAGTGTCAGGCTGATTTTGTTGCCACCTTCCGATTCACCTTGGATAGTGATGGCATTAAGAAGCTCCGGAAGCTGACCACGTTCGAATTCAACGTCGACAACCGGACCCATAATGCTCACAACGCGTCCTTTGTTCATTTTCTTGTTTCCCTCCTACAAGCTTTGCACAGCAAATTCCGATACGTTGCCTGTTGCTTTGCGCCGCTAAGCTATTATATTGATGAAACTCCGATCACACTTGTGCATTTGCTCCCGCTACAATCTCCGTGATTTCCTGGGTGATTGCCGCTTGGCGGGCGCGGTTATAAGTAAGCCTCAGCTCATTAATCATTTTCGTTGCATTCTTGGTCGCCGAACCCATCGCCGTCATCTTCGCGCCAAGCTCACTGGCTTTACCATCAAGCAAAGCTCCGTAAATGAGCGTTTCTGCATAACGGGGAAGCAGCGCTTCAAGAACTCCCTCAGCTGACGGCTCATATTCGTAGCTGGCAGACAGGGAGGCTTCGGCCGCCGCCGGTGTAGCCATCGGCAGCAGCCGATCCACCGTAGGAATCTGGGTCAACGCATTCACGAACCGGTTGTAACATATATACAGCTCATCAAAATTGCTCTGCTCATATCCCTGGACCGCATTGTAGGCGATGGACTTGATATCCGCAAACGACGGTGAATCGGACAGATCCGTTACCGTGTCCGCCAAGGTATAACCGCGGCGTATGAAGAAATCGCGTCCCTTGCGGCCAATGACGAACAGTACAAACTCATCCTGTGAGCTGTGGCGTTCAGCCAGGGTCGCAGTGACCGCACGCAAAATGTTCGAGTTATATCCGCCGGCCAAACCGCGGTCTGAAGTGATGATCAGATATGCCGTTTTCTTTACCGGACGGGTTTCGAGCATAGGGTGTTTGATTCCTTTGGTACCGGTGGCGATGCTGGCAACCACTTCCTTGAGCTTCTCCGCATAAGGGCGAGCGGCGTCAGCCTTCTCCTGCGCTTTTCTCAGCTTGGAGGCCGCCACCATTTCCATCGCCTTGGTGATCTGCTTTGTGTTCTGCACACTTTTGATTTGGCGTTTAATCTCGCGCATGCCTTTTGCCATGATTTCACCACCTTAAAGCTTTGACGAAGTCAAAGCTATCTTCGTAAGCATCAGCCTAAGCTTTGACGAAGTCAAAGCTATCTTCGTAAGCAAAGCAATACAATATCCTATTTATGAGCCAAGCCCAGCAAAGGAGAGCGGTCTTGGCTCAAAGTTACTCAATCTATAAGTGTACAGCTTAGGCCGAAGTAGCAAACGTTTTCTTGAACTGTTCGATTGCCGCTTTCAGCGCTGCTTCGTTATCTGCAACAAGATCCTTCGTATCGCGAATCGATTGCAGGACATTGTCGTGGTTAGATTGCATGTACATGAGGAATTCCTTCTCGAAACGGCCAACGTCACCTACCGGAATGTCGTCAAGGTACCCTCTAACCGCTGTGTACAAGCTGACAACCTGCAGTTCAACAGCCAACGGCTGGTTCACGTCCTGCTTCAGGATTTCCATCATGCGGGCACCACGGTCAAGACGGGCTTTGGTCGATTTATCCAGATCGGAGCCAAACTGCGAGAATGCCTGCAGCTCCCGGTATTGAGCCAGATCCAGCCGCAGGGAACCAGCAACCTTCTTCATGGCTTTAATTTGCGCGGAACCGCCAACACGGGATACAGAGATACCCACGTTGATCGCCGGACGCTGACCTGCATGGAACAAGTCTGCCTCCAGGAAGATTTGTCCGTCCGTAATCGAGATTACGTTCGTAGGAATATAGGCCGAAACGTCGGAAGCCTGCGTTTCGATGAACGGCAGCGCCGTCATGGAACCGCCGCCCAGTTCGTCGTTCAGCTTGGCCGCACGCTCCAGCAAACGGGAGTGCAGGTAGAATACGTCACCCGGGTAAGCTTCCCGGCCCGGAGGACGGCGAAGCAGCAGGGACAATTCACGGTATGCTGCAGCCTGTTTGGACAGGTCATCGTATACGATCAGGACGTGCTCGCCTTTAAACATGAAGTATTCGCCCATGGCAGCGCCTGCATATGGTGCGATGTACAGCAACGGTGAAGGCTCGGAAGCTGATGCTGTAACCACAATGGTGTATTCCAATGCACCGTTACGGCGCAGAGTTTCAACTACTTGAGCCACGGTTGACTGCTTCTGGCCAATGGCAACATAGATACACTTCATACCGCTGCCTTTTTGGTTCAGAATGGCGTCGATTGCAACCGAGGTTTTACCCGTTTGACGGTCACCGATAATCAATTCCCGCTGACCGCGGCCGATCGGAACCATCGCGTCAATCGCCTTGATGCCGGTTTGCATCGGCTCATGAACAGACTTACGAGCCATAACGCCAGGAGCCTGATATTCCACCGGACGGAATTCTGTCGTAGCCAGCGGCCCTTTGCCGTCCACCGGAATCCCCAGTGGATTCACTACGCGGCCGATCAAAGCTTCGCCTACAGGAACCTGCATGATCTGTCCCGTACGCTTTACTTGTCCGCCTTCACGGATGTTGGAGTATTCACCCAGAATAACGACACCTACATTGCTTTCTTCCACGTTGAGTGCCAAGCCCAAAACGCCGTTCTCGAATTCAACCAGCTCGCCTGACATAACTTTTTCAAGACCGTAGACACGAGCGATCCCGTCACCGACTTCTACAACGGTGCCGACCTCAACAACCTCAATGTCCGTTTTATACTGCTCAATTTGACTTTTAATCAATGTGCTGATTTCTTCAGGTCTGATACTCAAGTGTGTTCACCCCTATCTTCTATACTCGTCTATTGAAAGACTTTTCGAGCCGCTCCAGCTTGCCGGCCACACTGCCGTCGAACATCGTGTCACCGATGACCACCTTTAATCCGCCGAGCAGTTCCGGGTCCACGATATTTTCCAACCGGATCGTTTTATTTACACGCGCGCCGAATTGTTCGGCGACCGCCGCTTTTTCCTCGTCGTCAAGTGCATATGCCGAGTACACTTTGGCATCAGCAAGGCCAAGCTTATCCTCCTGAATCGCCAGATAACCGTCCAGCAGCGCTCCGAACAGATCCGTTCTGCCCCGCTGAACGAGCAGCTTGATCGTATTGAGGACAGGAGCGGACAGCCTGCCCTCAAAGCTTCCGGACAGCACCTGCAGCTTCACCGGCTCCGGCACATTCGGGGAATTGATGAAACCCCGGATCTCCGCATCTCCTGAAACAGCCACCACGAAGGCTCTGAGCTCCTGTTCTGTTTCCGTCACCTTCTGCTGCTGTTCAGCTACCTCAAACAGGGCCTTCGCATACCGTTTGGCAACTACAGTATCCTGGCTCATGCTCTGCCCCCTACCTCTTTCAGGTACTGGTCAACGAGCTCTTCCTGGACTTGATCATCCTTGATTTCTTTCTGAATCAGCTTAGAAGCAATCTGCACGGATGCTTTGCCCACTTCGCTGCGCAGAGCGGCAATCGCTTTATTGCGCTCGCTTTCGATCTCGCGCACGGCTTCGTCCTTGAGACGCCCCGCTTCGCTGCGCGCCTCGCCAATAATTTGCTCAGCCTGCTTGCTGCCGGTTTGCTTCGATTGCTCAATGATATCGTAGGCTTCCTTGCGCGCCTGCTGCAGAGCCTGTTTTTGCTCCTCTACGTAGGCCGCTGCCTGCTCGCGGGTTTGCTTCGCTTCGTTCATTTGCTGTGTGACCAGTTCGCGCCGCTTCTCCATGACGGAAAAGAGGGGACCGAAAGCATAGCGGTTCAACAGCCAGTACAGAATCAAAAACGCGATTAACGTGAGAACGATAGATGTCCATTCCAAATGCAATTGAAGTCACTCCTTTCCGGTAAACGTCGGTTCTATTGACATGATCATATTAAATTCAACAAAGAAGGCGCGGATGGCTGTGCCTTCCCCGCCAAACCTTGTTCCATTCAATTAAGCTGCTGCGTAGAAAATGAATGCCAGAACGACACCGATGATCGGCAGGGCCTCTACCAGACCTACACCGATAAACATTACCGTTTGCAGCGTGGATTTCGCTTCTGGCTGACGAGCGATCCCTTCAACTGTTTTACTTACGATCAGACCGTTACCGATACCTGCGCCAAGCGCGCCCAAACCTACAGCGATAGCTGCTGCTACAAATGCCCAAACTCCCATTTTCAATAATCCTCCTTAGAGATGTGAAATTGTGTTATTCATATATTTACAGTTAAGCGCGAAGCGGAACTCCTGAACTTAACCTTGAAACCTAGTGTTCATCATGCGATTCTGTTGCCTGAGAGATATAAACGAACGTCAGGATTGTAAAGACGAACGCCTGGATCGCTCCGACAAATATACTGAAGCCCTGCCAAACAATCAATCCGAGCACGGAAGCAATCGAGCCTGCCACACCCAGAGCCGCCAGCTTAAGCAGCACGGAAATCAAAACCTCGCCTGCGAAAATGTTACCGAACAAACGCATTCCGTGTGTCAGCAGCTTGGAGAATTGCTCGATCAGGTTAATCGGCAGGAAGAAAGGGAACGGCTGCACATAATGCTTAAAATAAGCCTTGGTGTTCCGGAACATACCCAGAATATGTACCAGCAAAAAGATCATGCCGGCCAAGCCCATGGCAACCCCTGCATCCGCCGTAGGTGATTTCCACCATTGTACGGCCGCGTGCGGGTGTTCCTCAGGATTTTTCTCATGCGCCTCCGCAAACAGCTCCTGCACTGAAACCAGCGGTTTGCCAAAGAAGGTTGCCTCAGCGGGATCTTCATAGTTGGTTACGATACCAAACGGCAGGCCCAGCATGTTGCTTACAAAAATAAACATGAGAAGCGTCATGCCGAGAGACAGAAAAGGCTTGCCTTTCTTCATATCCATCGTACTGGAAATCATATTTTGAATGAATTCGACAACCCATTCCATAAAATTTTGCAGCTTTCCCGGATTTTCGACCGATAAATTTCTGGTAGCCAATCGGGCAAGAACAAAAACAACAGTACAGGTCACAATCAGCATCAATATGATCGACAGGTCAAAACGCAATCCGCCCAGTGCGATAATCGGTGATTCATGCATTTTTTTCTCACCCCTTTCTCAGTCTCGCTGTTTATCTTCCAGAAGTGCAAGTATGATGCCTATCACTAAAAGAAGGAGTTGTCCGAAGACAAGACTTGCCGCGACGGCGATTTCATGAAAATAAGACGGAAACTCCAGGGCGAGAACCATAGCGAGGATGGAGGTAGCAACTCTTACGCCGAAACCTATCCCTATAACCTTCTTGCCACTTTCGCCTGCCGCAGCAGATGCAACCTTCCCGACTTTATAGGACATATAGAGCACATTTAGACAGCTTACTACGGTTCCCAAAACCAAACCGTGAGCTACATCACGGTGATGCGGCATCAAGGCCGCCACCAGGAAGCAAAGAGCCATAAAGAAAAGCGCGACTACCCACAGTACTCTTTGAAATCTGGCCATTTCACTCATTGCTGTTCCTCAATACCTTTCTGATGACCATGGCAACGCTGATTCCACCGACAGCCAACCCCGCGAGAACGCTTACGGCAATCCATGTACCTGTCCCTCCCAGCTTCCTATCCAGCCAACCGCCTGCATAAAATCCGGCAAAAGCGCATACAGCCAAATCAATGCCGAGAGCGCTGACAAGACCTATTGCCTTCCAGGGATTTCCCCCGTCATTCCGATTGCGATCCGGCTTTTCCGGCTCAGCCATTTCCACGTCACCCCTGCAATTCCAGTTCATTTTACTGAATGAGCAGACTTTTTGTCAATGAACAGATTTTAGCGCCCTAAAGCAGGAAAATCAGCCCAAAAACAAGGCATTAAGCAGTTCAAACCCTTGCAAACCGTACAGTTGAACTGTATGTTCAACTGTAGGTTTGTAAGAACTTGATTCAAACTTATTTTGTGAACATTCTGTGAAACTGTTCAGGACGCTGCTTGCGGATGCCAAAATGGTGAAGTATGGCATTGACAATTCTTTCCGAAGCATGACCGTCACCGTACGGATTCGCCGCCTTGCTCATCGTTTCATAGGTTGCAGAATCGGTCAGCAGCGCTTTGGCACGCTCATATACCTTTTCTTCATCCGTACCGACAAGCTCAAGTGTCCCTGCCTCGATGCCCTCAGGCCGTTCTGTGGTATCTCTGAGCACCAGCACAGGCACACCGAAGGACGGCGCCTCCTCCTGTATTCCGCCCGAATCAGTCAAAATCAGGTGGGTATGGCCGAAGAAATTATGGAGATCCACCACGTCCAGCGGATCAATCAGCCGGATGCGCGGATGATCGCCCAAAATTTCAAATGCCGGCTCTTTCACCGCCGGGCTTGGATGCACCGGATACACGATCGCCACATCCTCGAATTCATCCGCGATGCGCTTGACTGCGCGGAAGATATTGCGGTGCGGCTCTCCCTGCGACTCGCGGCGGTGCGCCGTCATCAGGATCAGGCGCTTGTCTTCCGCCCATTTCAGGACCGGATGATCATAATCCTGCCGCACCGTATATTGGAAAACATCGGTTACCGTGTTGCCTGTAACATAAATGCGGTCTTCCGGCTTGTTCTCCCGGTGCAAGTTGCCAGCCGACCAATCCGTCGGGGAGAAATGAAGATCAGCCAGCACGCCTGTCAGCTGCCGGTTCATTTCCTCCGGGTAAGGGGACAGCTTGTTCCACGTCCGCAGCCCTGCTTCAACATGGCCGACCTGAATCTGCTGCATGAAGGCGGCATAGCTGGCGAGGAATGTAGTCAGCGTATCCCCGTGCACCAGCACAATATCGGGCTTCGCTTCACGCAGGACAGGCTCCAGTCCTGCCAGGACGCGCAGCGTAATTTCGTTCAGGCTCTGCCGGTCCTGCATCACATCGAGATCGTAATCAGGGGTGATCTTGAACACCTCAAGCACCTGATCGAGCATCTGACGATGCTGTGCCGTTACGCAAACGATCGATTCAATATGCTCAGGGTGGCGCTGAAGCTCCAGAATAAGCGGCGCCATTTTGATTGCTTCAGGGCGCACACCGAAAATGGTCATTACTTTAATTTTAGACATTGTAGACTCCTTTTAACGGTTTTGCGCTTATTTCGTACCGTACAACCGGTCACCCGCATCGCCAAGCCCAGGCACAATATAGCCGTGATCATCAAGACGCTCGTCCAGTGCGGCTACATAAATATCAACGTCCGGATGTGCGTCCTGTACGGCCTTCACACCTTCCGGAGCAGCGATCAGGTTCATCATCTTGATCTGCGTGCAGCCGCGCTTCTTAAGCACATCAATCGCCGCAATCGCCGAGCCGCCAGTAGCCAGCATCGGGTCGATCACAATCAGTTCGCGCTCCGTTACGTCCGTAGGAAGCTTGGTGTAATATTCCACAGGCTGCAGTGTTTCCGGGTCGCGGAATAATCCGACATGCCCTACCTTCGCCGCCGGGATCAGTTTGACCACTCCGTCCAGCATGCCCAGCCCGGCCCGCAGAATCGGGATCAATCCCAGCATACGGCCTGAAATCACCTTGCTTTCCGTTTCGGCCACTGGCGTCTGTACCCGGATGCCTTCAAGCGGTATATCACGCGTAATTTCATAAGCCATCAATGTGGCCACTTCATTCACCAATTCACGAAAGTCTTTGGTATTGGTGCGAACATCGCGAATAAAAGTCAGTTTGTGCTGAATTAAAGGGTGATCACATATCACCAATTTGCCCATAAAAAGTCCCTCCGGTGTTCACTCGATAAAATCCCTGTACATACATCCTGCCACAAATCCCGTTTATTATATCATTCCCCGGCATGATTTAACACCTGTCGCGCCCGAGTTTTCCGCGTTTCTATCCAAATTCCTAAAAAACGAAAAGGACTCGGTCAGGTATTGACGCCTGAAAGGGTCCGCCGCTCAGAAGTTCAACACAAAGAAACCGCCCGCATCCTTTACAGGACACGAACGGTCTCATAAATCGCGCTAGCGCTCGGACAGAATCTTAATATTGGATTTCAGGGTAAATCGGGAACTGGTCGGTCAATTTAGTGACACGGCCGCGCAGCTCCGCCAGGATGGTTTCATCCTTCGCATTTTTCAGCGTTTTGGCAATAATTTGGCCGATTTCAATCATGGCATTCTCATCCATGCCGCGGGAAGTAGCAGCAGGTGTGCCAATGCGGATACCGCTAGTTACAAACGGGCTGGTCGGATCAAACGGGATCGCGTTCTTGTTCACCGTGATGCCGATAGAGTCGAGCACATGCTCCGCGTCTTTCCCCGTAATGTTCAGATTGCGCGTATCGATCAGCATGAGGTGGTTGTCCGTACCGCCGGACACGATATTGACACCTTCGCTGATAAGCGTTTCCGCCAGCACCTGGGCGTTGCGCACCACTTGCTTCGCGTATTCGGTAAAGGAAGGCTGAAGCGCCTCGCCAAAAGCTACGGCTTTGGAAGCAATCACATGCATGAGCGGCCCGCCCTGCGTACCCGGGAATACCGCTTTATCAATGGCCTGCGCCCAGGCTTTGCGTGTCAGGATCATGCCGCCGCGCGGCCCGCGCAGCGTTTTGTGTGTCGTGGTCGTCACAAAATGGGCATGCGGCACCGGATTCGGATGAATGCCTGCAGCGACCAGACCGGCGATATGCGCCATGTCCACCATGAACAGAGCGCCGACATCGTTCGCAATCGAAGCAAAGGCTTCGAAATCGATCGTGCGGGGATATGCGCTTGCTCCGGCTACTATAAGACGCGGACGATGCTTGAAGGCCGCCTTCCGCACTTCATCATAATCGATCAGGAAGTTGTCTTCACGCACGCCGTAAGCCACGAAATTGTACAGCAAACCGGATGCATTTACCGGGCTGCCGTGTGTCAGGTGGCCGCCGTGCGCCAGGTTCATGCCAAGCACCGTATCGCCGGTATTCAGCGCTGTCAGGTAAACCGCCAGATTGGCCTGTGCGCCGGAGTGAGGCTGCACGTTGGCATGCTCAGCCCCGAACAGCTCCTTCGCCCGGTCGCGCGCGATATTTTCCACAATATCGACATGCTCGCAGCCGCCATAGTAACGCTTGCCGGGATATCCTTCGGCATATTTATTCGTCAGAACGGAGCCCATCGCCTCGATAACCGCTTCGCTCACGATATTTTCAGATGCGATCAGCTCAATATTGTTCCGCTGGCGCTTGAGCTCAAGCCCCATCGCTTCCAGCACAGCCGGATCATTTTTTCGCAAATTTTCCATCATAATAAAGTTCCTCCCCGCGTCGTTATGCTTGTGTGTATTCTTCTTGCAATTCCAGCCGGTAAACCGCCCGTTCCCCGCCGATCAGCGGAGGACGGGTAAAGGCCGCATTGACCCGCGCTTTCCCAATATAACGGAGGCTCGGCCGGAAAGGAACGGCCACCCTGCGCAAATGCATGCCGATCAGCGTCTCGCCGATATCCAGACCGGCATGCGCTTCGACTGTTTCGGCCAGGCACGGCTCCTTCATCGACCTGAAAGCCGCGGCAGCCATGGAACCGCCAGCCTTCGGCACCGGCACGGCGCCCACTTCCTTCAAGCCGAGCCCCTCCAGGACAGCTCTCTCCAGCACGAGCGCCCGGTTCAGATGCTCGCAGCATTGGAATACAGCATCAAATCCATATTCCTGCTGCACCTCCCTGACGCCTGCCAGCAGTTGCTCGGCCACCTCCAGCGCTCCGGACGTACCAATTCGCCGCCCGGCCACCTCGCTGGTGCTTGCACCAATGACCAGCAGTCTGCCCGGCTTCAAATCCGCGGCAGCGGCCAGCTCCCTTAATATAGCTACAGTATTCGCGCGCAAGCCGGCTGCCATCTCCATATGCTCCATCTCAAGCCCCTCCTGTTCCGCAGTCCAGCATAGTTTCAGCTTTCATTTTAGCTGAATAGGCCCGCCTTTGTTTTGGCAAAAACGACAAGCCGCCATCCTGGGGCAGAGGAAACCTGCTAAATGAAAAAAGAGCAGTCCGCGACTGCTCGCGGAATTGCTCTTTTGCCCAGGCGACCGGCCGTATATCCGATGCTCCACCGTGGTTTAGCCCACTCTCGTCGCCAGTTACACCGGATTCTCGTTCATGTACCCTTATCTTAATTTATCAATGCGGGGAAATCAACAGCAATCTGCACCAAAAATCCGCCAGACGGTGTGATTATTTCCGATTTTCCAGCTTATCCGCCAGACGGTGCAGCGCCGTGCGGATTTCCGCTGCCGCGGTGTCATAATCCTCTCTTGATCCGCCGAAAGGATCGGAGATGTCAAAGCTTGGAATCCGCTGGCGGATTTCAATCATACGCTCCCTTTCTTCCACGGAAAGCTCCTGGCCGAGGGAAGCCATCATTTCCTGGGAGGCGAACAGACTGTCCAGCGCTTGCAGGTCATTCAGAACTGCCGGATCATCCTCAACATACTCCTTCAGGGTGTACGTTTTCCCCGCTGCCGCAGGAAAGCGCTGGATCACATGCCGCTTATGGCTTTGCGTAAGAGTCAGGATCAGGTCTGCCCATTCCACCAGTTCCCGATGCAGCGATGTGGAACGGAAGGGTTCCCTGATTCCATGATCCCGCAGCACGGCCTCGGCATGACGTGAAAGGGATGCGCCGTCCATTGCGGCTACTCCGGCCGAACGCACCTCCAGACCAAGCTGGCGTTCAACGGCCAGCTTGCGCAGCATCGCTTCCGCCATCGGACTCCGACATGTGTTGCCTGTGCATACAAACAAAATATTTTTCACGATTTCCCACCTCCTGCTCTCCACGCTGCAACTTGCAAAAATCAAAAAATAAACATCATTCCAAAGGCAAATAAAATGGCCCCGCCGATCGCCTCTCCGTATTCACCCAGATTACGGCTGACGTGTCTTCCCAGCAGCAGCCCCAGGACTGACATCACACCGCCGGCTCCGCCGAAGGCAGCTACCGTCAGCAGCAGATCGCTCCGGAACATGCCAAGGGACACACCAACCGAAAAGGAGTCCATGCTCACGCCAAGCGAATACAGGATCACTCCGACAGAAGAGCGGTAATCCAGCAGCGGCACGCTGCTTCCATATATTGAATTATAAATCATATGACAGCCAAGCAAAATGAGCAGGCCACCAGCCGCATAGGCCGCAACATGTCCGAGCACTTCACTCATGAAATGCCCTGTGAACATGCCCAGCAGCGGCATCACCAAGTGGAACAAGGCAACGACCGCGCTGATCCGCAGGACATCTTGCAGCCGGACGCCCTTCATCCCTACACCGATTCCGAGCGAAAAAGCATCCATCCCGAGTGCAAGGGCCATGATCAGAACGGTCAGAAGTTGTCCCATATGGGAAGTGGCTTCAAGCATGGTCATTCCCCCATGTACATTTTCAATCTGTACACGATATGCGAACAAGGAGGAAACTAGTACATGCTGTAACCATGGAGAAGGCACTGAGTCGTGTGACAAGCTGCGGGTTGTTCCGGTGCTGCGGCTGTTCCAGTGCTGCAGGCTACTCGCGGGCTTCGTCTGCCCGGATCACCCGGTGTCCGGCCGCCTTCAGCAGCCGGTTCATAACGGCCGCGCCAAGCCCGTGCGGCGGGCAGGCCTCTGCGAGGATGAAGGTAATACCATCCTCGTCACAGCGGCGCAGCACCCCGTACAGACGCCGCCCCGCCTCCTGCAGCGTGTCGAGACTTCCGAGCGAATAGACGCGCTGCCCGATGTAATCGGCCGCATGCTCGTCAAAAGCGAGCACGGCCGTGCGCTCTCCGCTGGCCCCCGCCACGGCCAGCTCGCGCCGGATCAGGCCCGTCACCGCTGCCGGAGACGGGCCTTCCACCACGCTTAAGCGCCCGCGGGGCGCGTAATGCGTGTACTTCACCCCCGGCGAGCGGGGAGCCGGGGTGTCGGGGCCGGCGGCGCCCGCCAGGCCCGGGTCCGTCGTGACGGCCGGGCAGACGGCGGCGAGCTGCTCGGCGGTGATGCCACCGGGGCGCAGGATCGTCACGGTGCCGTCGTCGCCGACCTGCACCACCGTCGACTCCAGCCCCACGCCGGTAGGGCCGCTATCGACGATGCCGCCGATCCGGCCCTGCAAGTCCTCGCGCACATGCTCGGCAGTCGTCGGGCTCGGACGGCCGGAGCGGTTTGCGCTTGGCCCCGCCACAGGGCACCCGGCCTCGGCAATCAGCCGCAGCGCCACCGGGTGGTCCGGCATCCGCACGGCGACCGTGTCCAGCCCCGCCGTTACGCGCGGGGACAGCACGCCCGGCTTGACCGGAAGCACCAGCGTGAGCGGCCCCGGCCAGAACGCCTTGATCAGGGCCTCCGCCGTGCTGTTCACCTGCTGCACGAGTTCATCGAGCTGGCTGCGCCGCGCAATATGCACGATGAGCGGATTGTCCGAGGGTCGGCCCTTCGCAGCAAAAACCGCCTCCACGGCGGCGGTATTGCGGGCATCGGCACCGAGTCCGTATACAGTTTCCGTCGGGAAAGCAACCGTATCGCCCGCACGCAGCAAAGCAGCAGCCTCCCGCAAGGCCAGTGCCGCAAACTGGGAGGGATGCCCTGTATACGAGCTCCCTCCCGGCTCGATTCCATTTGCCACAGCCTGCTTCAGGTTTTTCACGTCCCACCAGAACGTCGGACGCTTCCCGGCTTGCGCCGGGCCGCTGGCGGCTTCAGACTGCAGCTTTTGATCATCATTCATATTTATTCATCCTATACCTTCTTGATTGGGTTCAGTCTTCCGTATAAGCTCAAATTCCTAGCTTTCATTCACTTATTATATCACATTTAGAAAACCGTTTATTGATGCACTTGCTAGGAAAGCAGTCCACTAACCCAATTCCATAAATCAACCGCTTTATCCACCAGATAGAAGCGTACCTCAACCTGATCTCCTTTATTGTCGCCTTGTCCAACATTTTCACCGGCAGCGACTGCCTTGTCAACCCCCTGAGAGCTGTTCACCCCGACGAAGCACAGAGGAGGAAACAGAACGCACCACCAGTTCTTGCCCGCACCCTCTCCCAGCGTAATGCGGACAGCCTCGTATTGTCCGGCAGGATACACTCTGTTGCCGTAAATTTTAGTCGGGAACGGAACCTGTCCCAGCTCTACTTTATACGTATACGTCAGTCCTTGGCGGGCAAGCTCCCGGCCTACCGTTTCCCGGATTTCCGGCAACCGTGTCCGTACGATACTCCGGGCTTGCTCCAGACTTCGCGGCTGCTGCATCTCATCGATCCACGTATTCATCTCGGCTACCACTGCATCCCGGACCTGCAATTTCACAAGCTGATCCTCCGGCAGATCGGAATTGGCCAGAATACGAAGCCGGATCGAATCATGTGGAATCGCCGAGGCCTGCTGTACCCAGCCGGGTACGGCGGCGTCTACTTTCTGCCCCTCCCAGGACATAACTAATATAAATAAACATACTAGAATAATTACGGTTTGTTTGACTGTTGCCTTCATTTCCTGTTCCCCCCCGGTCCTCTTTATGTCTATCAGTATGTCCGTCTGCCGGAGGGATAAACCTATGAAACTATTAAAATGAACAAAAACAGAGGCCCTCTCCCCGCGGAAAGAACCCCTGCAATATACCTATGAATTTAAGTCTGCTTGACCGTCCGGGACCGGGCCGGATCAGGCAAATCATCGTCTATTTCCTGCCCGTGAACGCGGATACTCATAATCAACCCCATACTCGCCATGTTAATCAGGAGCGACGTGCCGCCATAGCTGACAAACGGCAAAGTAATGCCAGTGAGCGGCATGATGCCGATGAAGGCGCCAATATTCTCAAATATCTGATACAGCAGCATGGACACAATGCCGACCACAATATACGGTCCTGTCCTGTCCCTGCATTCCAGCGCGATCAAAATCATGCGGTGAATCAGGATAAAATAGAGCAACAGCAGTGCTGATGAACCCACAAAGCCGAATTCCTCAGCAATCACTACAAATATGGAGTCCGAGTACGTATACGGCACACGGCCGGATTGGACCGAAGAACCCTGTAAAAAACCTTCGCCGGTCATGCCGCCGGACGCAATCGCCAGTTTGGCATTCTCCGTATGCCACTTGGCCGCTGCGCTTGCTTCATCCGGCATTAGCCATGGATCAAGGCGGTCTGTCCAATGCTGCCGGCCTATATCTTTCATAAAGGTGTATATCTCTTCATGAAAGGTGGTATAGGCCTTGATTCCGCCAACTACCGCTACCGTAAATATAATAAGACCAATTAGCGCATGAGATGCTTTCATGTTGCCGATCCACAGCATGCCTATAAGAATGACAAGATAAGCGAGCGCATTCCCCAAATCGTTCTGCGCCATGACAACAGCAAAAGGGACAAACGTGACCAGACCAATCAGCAGCACATCACGGACAAAACGAAGCTCACCCTGCCGTCTCAGCATCAGCATGTAGGCCAAACTGATGATCAGTGCGAGCTTGAACAGCTCGGCAGGCTGGATACTGAGACCGCCAATCCTCAGCCATCCTTGCGCGTTGTTCAGGTTTTCCCCGAAAAAGAACACCAGCATCAGCACCAGCAGGCCACCCAGATAGATATATCTCGCATATTTAATAAAGATGCGGAAATCAAGCAATGTCATACCGGCCAACGCCACAAAACCAATCGCATAGTTGACAATAATACTGATATAATCGTTCTGATGCCCGGCCCAATAGCGGCCTGCACTATATACGGCAACAACACTGATCCCCATCAACAAGAGCAAAATGGTAATAATGGGGCCGTCGATTCTTTTAAATTTCTGAAGCATAGTTTCCCCCTGAAGCGAATTCTGAACATGGATCCAGCAACTCCAACCATTCAGCTACCCTTCATTGTATAGGATCGGCGGTCAAAAATAAAATGCAGCTCATTCCGCTATTCCCAGTACATGCCGTTCAATACCCGCAAGATCAGGCACGATGACAATGCGGCTCCAATGACCTGCCTCCTTCAGGAGACCGGCCACCTCACGCGCCTGCCCCATGCCCAGCTCGAAGCCGATCAAGCGCGGCGCTGCCGCCAGCAGCGGCAGCTGGCCCATCATCGCCCTGTAGGGATCAAGACCGTCCTGGCCGCCATCCAGCGCCGTGCGCGGCTCATGATCGCGCACCTCCGGCTGCAGCCCTTCGATGTCTGCAGCGGGAATATATGGAGGGTTTGATACCAGAATGTCCACCGTCTCCCCGGCGAAGGGCAGTAGCAAGTCGCCTTCGCGCAGATCCACAGTGGCGCCGTTTGCCTCCGCATTCCGCGCCGCCACTGCCAGTGCAGCCGCCGAAATATCCCCGGCCGACACCCGCCAGCGGGTTCTCTCGGCCGCCAGTGTTACGGAGATCGCGCCGCTGCCGGCGCCAATGTCCAGGGCATGCGGCGTGCCCCCCGGCCACAGCCAGTCTCCGTGCTGCAGGATGGCCTCCACGAGCAGTTCTGTCTCCGGACGGGGAATCAGCACCGCCGGGGTCACGCTGAAGGGGCGGCCGTAAAACTCCTGGGAGCCGATAATATACTGCGCCGGCTCTCCCGCCGCCTTGCGGTTCACTACCGCCTCCCAATCTGCCGCATGTTCTGCTGGAAAAGACTGGCCCAGTTCAGCATAGAACGCTGTTCCTTCCAGCCCAAGCACATGCTCCAGCAGCAGCCGCGCGTTATGCTGCGGCTCCATCACACCGGCAGCCGCCAAAAAAGAAGAAGCCCCAGATAAGGCTTCTCTGATACTTCGGCCCGGTGACATCCGATAAGTCGCGCGTGCCAAAGCTTTATACCTCTTGTGCCATCAAATCGGTCTGCTCCGCAATGGTCAGCGCCGATACGATCTCTTCGATTTCGCCGTTCATGACCTGGTCAAGCTTATGCATCGTCAGACCAATCCGGTGGTCGGTTACACGGCTTTGCGGGAAGTTATACGTGCGAATCCGTTCGCTGCGGTCACCTGTACCCACCTTACTCTTGCGTTCGCCTGCATACTTGGCTTCCTCTTCCTGGCGCATCATATCATAAATGCGGGCACGCAGCACCTGCAACGCTTTCTCTTTGTTGGAGTTCTGTGATTTGCCGTCCTGGCAGGTCGCCACAATGCCGGTAGGAATATGGGTTACGCGCACAGCGGATTTGGTTGTGTTAACCGACTGGCCGCCAGCACCGCTGGAGCAGAAGGTATCGACACGGATATCCTTGTCGAGAATTTCAATATCCACTTCTTCCGCTTCAGGCATGACCGCTACCGTAGACGTGGACGTGTGAATACGGCCGCCTGACTCCGTGGTCGGAATCCGCTGTACCCGGTGCGCGCCGCTCTCGAATTTAAGCTTGCTGTACGCCCCGCGGCCGTTGATCAGGAACGTAACCTCTTTAAAGCCGCCAAGATCGTTCATATTCGCATCCATCAGCTCCACACGCCAGCCCTGGGTATCCGCATAACGGGTATACATGCGATAGAGATCAGCCGCGAACAGGGCCGCTTCATCCCCGCCGGCCGCGCCGCGAATCTCCACGATCACGTTCTTGTCGTCATTCGGATCCTTGGGCAGCAGCAGCACGCGGATTTTCTCTTCCAGTTCCTGCTTGCGGGCGGTAAGCTCCTCAATTTCCATCTTGACCATGTCGCGCATCTCGTCATCAAGCTTTTCAGCCAGCATCGCTTTGGCGGCATCCAGCTCTTCCGTCACCGTTTTATATTCTGTATAAGCCTCGTAGGCGGGCTGCAGATCAGATTGTTCTTTGGAATAGTCCCTCAGCTTCTTGCTGTCATTTGCCACATCCGGATCACAAAGCAGCTCGCTCAACTTCTCATAGCGGTCCACTAAAGATTGCAGTCGATCCAACAAGGGAATTCACCTCTTTATTCATCAAAGTTTCATATCTATATTTTTATACAATCACTATCTTTTCAACATTTGATTATATCATCTTAACATATCAATAACTACTGGCAAATCTGCGTTTCCAGAAAATTATGCAGGTTGCTTCAATCATGCCTCAGCTTCGGAATCATACTGCAAAAAAGCGGCCGCCCGGGGCTCGCTGCCCGGCTGCGACCGCCAGAAGGCAAGGGATATGGAGCTTTCGTCCCCCTGCATGATTTGAATTAAACGTTAAAGCGGAAGTGCATGATGTCGCCGTCCTGCACGACATATTCCTTTCCTTCCAGACGCAGCTGGCCGCGTTCTTTGGCCCCGTTCATGGAACCCGCCGCCACCAGATCGTCATAAGACACCACTTCTGCACGAATGAAACCGCGCTCGAAATCGCTGTGGATTACACCTGCCGCACCCGGAGCCTTCGTGCCCTTGCGGATCGTCCACGCGCGAACCTCCTGCACCCCGGCCGTGAAGTAAGTGTACAGCCCGAGCAGACGGTATGCCGCCTTGATGAGACGGTTGAGCCCCGACTCTTCCAGTCCCAGCTCCTCCAGGAACATGGCCTTGTCCTCACCCTCCAGCTCGGCGATTTCAGCTTCCACTTTGGCGCTGATCGGCACGACCTCGGCATTCTCGCCTGCCGCAAACTCGCGGACCTGCTGAACATATGGATTGCTGTCTGCATCCGTCACGCCATCCTCACTGACATTAGCCGCATACAACACCGGCTTCATGGTCAGCAGATGCAGATCGCGAACCAGCAGCTTCTCATCATCCGTCAGCTCCAGGCTGCGCGCGGGCTTGTCATTGTACAGCGTTTCCTTGAGACGCTCCAGCACTTCCACTTCCTGCATGGCAGCCTTGTTGCCGCCCTTTGTGTTTTTGCGGGACCGTTCAAGCCGTTTGTCCACGCTCTCCAGGTCAGCAAGAATCAGCTCCAGATTAATGGTTTGTATATCACTGACCGGGTCCACCTTGCCATCGACATGCGTAATATTCTCATCCTCGAAGCAGCGGACAACATGCACGATCGCATCCACCTCGCGGATGTGGGCCAAAAATTTGTTGCCCAGGCCCTCTCCCTTGCTCGCGCCGCGCACCAGACCGGCAATATCCACGAATTCGAAGGCCGTCGGCACCGTTTTATTCGGCACGACCATCTCTGTCAATTTATCAAGACGCTCGTCCGGAACCTCAACCACGCCGACATTCGGATCGATCGTACAAAAAGGATAGTTGGCGGATTCGGCGCCGGCCTGCGTAATCGCGTTGAACAGCGTCGACTTTCCGACGTTCGGCAGCCCGACAATACCAGCTTTTAAAGCCATAGTTAAGAACAACTCCCGTTTATATGAAATGAAAAAAAGCAAACAGCATTCCTGGATACATCAACCCACATTATATATGACAACCAGCGCAGGCGGCAACCGGAGAAGCTGGCCTGTTCGAGCTCCTAAATCTCTTTGCTCATCTGGATATCCGTAACCGTGTACCCGACACTCTTGTAGAGATGCAGCGCCCTTTCATTGTGTCCGAATACGTGCAGGCCGATTCGGGTTGCTCCTGCCTTACGGGCTTCTTCTTCCAATGCCGCCATGGTCAGCCTGCCGTAGC
This sequence comes from Paenibacillus enshidis, assembly GCF_042136365.1. Lineage (NCBI taxonomy): Bacteria > Bacillati > Bacillota > Bacilli > Caryophanales > Paenibacillaceae > Paenibacillus > Paenibacillus enshidis. The sequence continues at coordinate 160,186 of NZ_JBHHMI010000005.1, forward strand.
CCTTCCCCTGGTATTTCTCATAGATGAGAATGTCCAGCAAAAACGCCTCGGTGCCCCAGGGGTGCTGCATCATATTGAACCAGATGTCCCCGATTTCCAGCTCTTTTCCGTCTTCATCAAGCACGATGGCATACAAATAAGCATCCGGCGTGTCCAGTCCTGCAGGCAGAAATTTGCGTATGCTCTCTTGAGAGCGCTGCAGCGCTTCCTCTGCCGTCCAGTCCCCTGACTTTATTTTATCTTCCGCAAAATCTTTAATCGTTCGTTGTTCAAAACGCCCGTATTGTTCAGCATTCATCGGTTTAAGCGAGATCATGGGCCCCATCCCCTTCAGTATCGGATTGTGAAGGCCGCAAGACGTCCTTCTTGAATTCCTTCAGTATAATACGAATATTGTTTAAGTACATCCCCCGAAGTACATAAAGTTAACACCAAGATACACAAGCAATACAGGAAAACGATTTACTTACGTTAATATGCTTTTCGGCGCAGCCGCGGGGTGCTCCGCAACGCCTCCACATCGGCAGCCCCAATGCCGAACATGACTGTCCGCAGTTCCAGCTCCACCTGGGCCAGCCTGTCGTGCAGCGCCTGCTCCGAAGCAACGGCCGGTCCGAGCAAGGAGCGCCCGAAGCCCGCCAAATCCGCCCCCAGCGCAAGCGCCTTGGCGGCATCCACTCCGCTCTGCAGCCCGCCGCTGCCGATGATGGCTCCCTTGCTTTCAAGCGCGCTTACCTCGGCAATGCACTCCGCCGTCGGGTTGCCCCAGTCTGCGAAGGCCTCGGCCGCAGCCCGTTTGACCGGATCGGGGTTACGGTATTTCTCGACCTGGCTCCAGCTTGTCCCGCCCGAGCCGGCCACGTCGATGAACGCCGCCCCCACAGAGTACAGCCTCGAAGCAGTCTCACCGTCGATGCCCCAGCCAACCTCTTTCACGCCCACGGGAACGGAGAGTGTCCGGCATATCCGCTCAATCTGCTTCAGCAACCCGGAGAAATTTGTATCCCCCTCAGGCTGGAACACTTCCTGGATTCCGTTCAGATGAAGAACGAGCATATCCGCGCCCGCAATGTCCACAGCACGGCGGCATATTTCTTCATCATATCCGTAATTGAGCTGCACTGCCCCGAGGTTGGCGATCACCGTGATATTGGGGGCATGGCGGCGGACATTAAAGGTTGCGGCCAATTCCTCTTTTTCCACGGCTGCCCGCACCGATCCGACACCAAGCGTCCAGCGCCTGGCTTCGGCGGCGGACGCAAGCCGCTCGTTAATTCTCCCCGTTTCCGCGCTTCCCCCTGTCATCGAGCTGATCAGCAGCGGTGTCCGCACAGCCCGCCCAAGGAAGGTGCTGTCCAGCCGAATGGACGCAAAATCAAGCTCAGGCAGCGGATTATGCTTGAACGCATACCGCTCCAGGCCGCTGGTGATGCCCCGTCCAGCCACGTCCTCTTCCAGGCACAAGCGCACATGCTCTATTTTCCGTTCCCCGGTCCGTCCTGCGGGCAGCAGCGAGTCGCCTTCCTTAACTTCGCGCCGGTTTTCATTGGTTTGATCACTCATGTAAAGCTCCCTTGTCTCATTTATTTAACTATCATGGTTATCACTTTTCCCCAATCCGAAGTTCCTTATTTAGATAGTATATCGGACCCTGTTTACAATTCAAAATATAACGTCAGACAGTATGCGGATCAGTTCAATTTTGGTTGGATTCCTCTGCCCTTTGACATATTACATGAACTGTGAGAATATAAACTAACGACCGTTAGGTAGGTGAATAAATACAGTGCGTATGGAACATATAAGGGATGTCGCTCTGGCCCATTTTGCAAAGTATGGCTACGAAGGTACCTCTCTCGGCAGCATCGCTGAAGAGGTGGGCATCCGCAAGCCTTCGCTGTATGCGCATTTCAAGAGCAAGGAGGATCTGTTTCTGAAGGTGGTTGTGCACGCGTTCCATCTGGAGTCGCGCAGAATTTTTGGCTATTTTGCCGACTGCCGCAATGCAGGCACCGAGTCGGTGTTGAGAGATTTTTTTGACTGGTTGGAAAAGGAGTACGAGAGCAGCAGCACAGCGAAGCTGGTACTGCGGATGTGCTTCTTCCCGCCGCCGGCGCTGTGTGATGAAGTGATGGATATCGTATGTCCGTTTCTGGAGCGGCTGGAGCGGATGCTGGCACGGATGCTGCGCCGGACGTCGGCCCTCGGGACTGACGCCGCAGCGGCAGACAACGCTGCACTGGCTTACATTACGCTCGTTGACGGCACAGCCGTGGAGCTGCTGTTCGTAGGTCCAGATAAATACCGCAGACGTGTCCATGCCGCCTGGCCTATATTCTGGCAAGGCATGAATTGCTTAAAGGAGAAGGAGACAAGATGAACCGCAGCTGGTTGTACGTTATTTGGGGAGGTATCATAGAGGTCGTATGGGTGTCCGGTCTCAAACATGCCGCCACACCTATAGAATGGATCATCACCATTCTGTCTATTGGAGCCAGTTTTTATCTGATTATTCAGGCGGCCAGACGCCTGCCGGTGGGCACGGTATATGCCGTCTTTACGGGACTCGGCACCGCCGGAACGGTTGCAGCTGAAATGCTGGTGTTCGGCGAGCCCTTTAACTGGATGAAGGTGCTCCTGACTGCAGTGCTGCTTGCCGGGGTGGTCGGTCTGAAGCTTGTGACCGACTCAGGGGCACGGGAAAGGGGGAACGCCTGATGGCCTGGTTCGCATTAATCCTTGCAGGTGGTTCCGAGGTGCTGGGCGTCATCGGCATGAAAGGCATTACCATGGGCAGGGGCTGGCGCTCCTTCGCCCTGATGGGCCTCTCGTTCCTGATCAGCTTTTCGCTGCTCAGCTATGCGATGCAGTACCTTCCGATGGGCACGGCTTACGCTGTATGGACAGGGATCGGCACCGTCGGCAGCACCGTGGCCGGCATGCTTATGTATGGTGAGGACAGAGACTGGAAAAGAATGCTGTTTATCGCGATGATTTTGGCTGCCGCCGCCGGACTGAAGCTGATCTCCTAACCTCCGGCGGCCGCAGAAACAGGGGGAAAGAAACCTTGATCACAACCGTTACACTGAATGCTGCTGTTGATAAAATCTACACTGTGCCCGAATTCCGCCCTGACCGGGTGCACCGGATTACGGAAAACGTGACCGTTCCCGGGGGCAAAGGAGTTAATGCCGCCCGGGTTATACATACGCTGGGCGTGCCTGTAAGAGCGACGGGCTTCGCGGCAGGCCATACCGGCCGCATGCTCATCGAGGGGCTGCGGCAGGAAGGGGTAACGGCCGATTTTGTGCCCGCCGCCCGTGGCGAAACCCGGCTGGCCATTACGGTGCTGGACCCGGCTGCCGGCACACAGACGGAGCTTATCGAAGGCGGTCCCCATATCGGACAGGGTGAGCTGACTGCGATCCGGGACAAGGTGCGGCTCCTGGCGGCGGATTCCGCCTGGGTCGTGCTGTCTGGCAGCCTGCCTGCCGGCTGCCCGCAGGGGCTGTACGCCGAGCTCTGCGAGCTGGCGAAGGCGCAGGGCGCCCGGGTGGCGCTCGACGCCAGCGGCGAGGCGCTCCGGGAAGGGCTGCACGGGCGGCCCGACCTGGTGAAGCCGAACGAGGAGGAAGCCGCCCGCTTCGCGGGCATCGCGCCTGGCGGCGGACCGGACGCGATGCGCGAAGCTGCCGCCAAGCTCGTGCAGGCCGGAGCCGGCCTGGCCGTCGTCTCGCTTGGCGCGGACGGGGCGCTGGCGGCCACCGCCGCCGCCAGCTACCGCGTGACGCTGCCCGCGGCTGACATCGTCAGCCCGCTCGGCAGCGGGGACGCCATGGTCGCCGGGCTGGTAACCGGCGACCTGGCGGGCCTCGCCCTGCCCGCCATGCTGCGGCGGGGGGCGGCCTGCGGCACGGCGGCCGCGCTGCATGCGATGGCCGGCCGGGTCACGCCCGCGGATGTCCGGCGCTTGGAGCGGGACATCCGCGTGGAGCGGCTGTAGATTTTTCTTCCCGGATCCATGCGCACACCTGGCGGTAATCGTCCTGCTCATTCATATTGAAAAATACCTTGTCCGCTGACCGGGGACCGGAGGCGGCCAGGGATTCCCCGTCCACATACGCTGCGTTTATCGTATCCAGCCAATCCTGCATCCGCAGCCGCCCGGTCTGCAGCCGTTCCTCCAGACCGGGCAGCACCCGGCGATGATAGGCGGCCAGCAGCGGCTGTCTTCTATCGTCAATAACCGGAATCACCGCGTCCCAATTCTGCCCCCCTGCCGTCAGGAGACTCCCTTCATCCCACCGCTTCGCCGCCTCCGCCCGCAGAGCCAGCAGCGTCTCCGCGTTCACAAGCGGCATATCACAAGCGCACACGATATTCCACTCCGTTCCCGATGCCTTGAGCCCCGCATGTAGACCCGCAAGAGGCCCCCGTCCGGGATATTGATCGGAGACCGCTTCCATGCCCGCCAGCACCTCCCCTTCCCTACCTGCCACAACCACACGGCAGGAAGCCTTGCTCAGTTTCTCGGCGATCCTTTCCAGCACGGTCATTCCCTCCAGCTCCAGCCGCGACTTGTCTGTTCCCATACGTGACGATTTTCCTCCCGCCAATACGATGCCCGTTACCTCCAACTTCTTCCCCCCTTTTCTGACTTTTTCTCATGCAATATGTTTATGTTGTAATTGTTAACCTTTTCAAACAGTGATACATTATCTAAAGATTCTCTTTCTTTTTTCTGATAAACTGCCCTGAGTCCCTTAACAGCTGTTGAAGAAAGGAATGTATGCGCTTGAGGAAGAGCAATCCTTCACTCTATTCCCTGAAAATGTACAATTTTTTCATTTACGGAGCCATCGCGATTTTCTCAAGCTTCTTCCCGTTATATCTGCAGGAAGTCGGGATGGATAAAATCGAAATCGGCAGCCTGATGGCCATCGGCCCGTTTGTTTCCGTGTTTGCCAACCCTTTTTGGGGATATATGAGCGACCGGACGCAGAACATTCGGCGCACCCTGTTTTTAATGATGGCAGGGACACTGCTGCTGTTGCAAGCCGTATTTCTTGTGAACACCTACACCATGATCTACATATCCATGATTTTGTTTTTCTTTTTTCAAAGCCCGCTCTTTGCCCAGACCAACAGTATGATCCTCAGCTACATCGAAGGCACGGGCCGGAAATTCGGGTCCTTCCGGTTATGGGGCTCGCTCGGCTGGGCGCTGATTGCCGCAGCCTCCGGCTCGGTTATCGATTACTTTGGCATAAGCAGCATCGCGGTCGTCTTCAGCATTCTGCTGCTGGCTGCCGCAGGCGCGGCTTCGGCCCTGCCGCCGCTCCGCAGTGCGCCGGACACGCCCCCGGTCAGCTTGCGCGGCTTCGGCAGGATCATTAACAACGGGTATTTTATGAGCTTTATCATTCTCGGTGTGCTCGTATCAATTCCCAATGCCGTGAACAGTGCCTTCGTCTCCCTTTATATCACGGAGCTTGGCGGCTCAAAAAGCATGGTCGGCTTTTCGGTATTCATGTCCTCCATTTTTGAGGTCATCGTCTTTCTTCTGTTCGACCGCTGGCTCAAACGGAAAATGACGGTCCTGACGGCCTGTCTCGCCCTCGTCAGCCTGTTGTTCGCCCTGCGCTGGCAGCTTATGGCGGCCGCCTCCAGTCCGCTCGATGTCGTGCTCATACAAGCACTGCACTGCATTACGTTCGGCGGTTACTTCTATGTCGGCACACAGCTGACCATGCTGTTCATTCCTGCAGAGTACCGTTCTTCCGGCCAGGCGCTGTATACGCTTACGTGGAGCGGCATCTCCGGGATTGCGGCAGGTTTTGCCGGGGGATGGCTCTTCCAAAGCTTCGGCGGCGAAATGATGTATAAAGTGGGTGTAATGCTGGCCCTACTGGGCGCAGCAGGATTTGGAGTGATGTGGTATATGCTGTACAAGTACGGTTATCGTCCGCCGCTGGCTGAAAAAGCGCAGGTTCCACAGAATGGCATTTAACCCGGCAAAATGAGGCAGTCCCTAAGCCATTTTTAACAACTTTTGGGACACCTCCTTCGTCACGTTCAGACTGCAGTTGATTAGTACGCGTATCGCCCGACAGCTACAGAAGATAACGCACATAGATATATATGGTTGAGATCACTATGGTCAACAGCATAAGCGGCAGGCCATATTTCAAATATTTCAGGAAAGTAATCGGATGGCCCTCTTTGTCCGCAAGGCCCGCCACGATCAGATTGGCGCTCGCACCGATCAGGGTGCCGTTGCCGCCCAGACAAGCCCCCAGAGCCAGACTCCACCACAGCGGCTCAAGGTTGGTGATGCCCATCGTCCCCATGTCCTGAATGAGCGGGATCATGGTGGCCACAAACGGAATATTATCCAGAAAAGCGGAAGCAATCGCACTCATCCACAGGATCAGCATGGAGGCCGCCGTAAGGTCTCCGCCTGTAAGCTCAACGGCCTTGGAGGCCAGTGCCGAAATCACCCCGGTTTCCACCAGCCCGGAGACCAGCACAAAAAGTCCGATGAAAAAAAAGAGGGTTGTCCATTCTACACGCGTAAAAGCCTGCTCCATCATGGACTCGCCGGTAAGGAGCAGCAGGATGAACGCCCCGGCCAGCGCAACCGTCGCCGTCTCCAGATGGAGCAGCTGGTGAAGGAAGAAACCCGCCACCGTCAGCAGCAGCATGCTTGTGCTTTTAACCAGCATGCTGCGGTCACCCAGCATTTCGGCTTCGTTCATCTCCATAATTCCCCGCTTCAACTCATCCGTTGTACGCAGCTGCTTGCGGAAGATAAGCATGAACAGGGGAATCAGCACGACCATAATGATCACCACAACAGGAGTCAGGTTCTGGATAAAAGCCATGAATGTCAGCTCCTTGACCGCACTGCCGATCATGATGTTCGGCGGGTCGCCGATCAGCGTTGCAGTGCCCCCAATATTGGAAGCGAAAATTTGCGTTATCAGATACGGCATGGGATTCACCCGCAGCTGCCTGGTAATGCTGAAGGTAACCGGTACGGTCAGCAGCACCGTTGTCACATTATCCAGAAAAGCCGAGCCGAAAGCAGTCAAGACTCCGAGTACCGCCAGAATGCGCAGCGGCTCCCCCTTGGCCCATTTTGCCGCTTTGATAGCCAAATAATTAAAAAGCCCCGTCTCCGCCGTGACGCTGACGATGATCATCATGCCGACCAGCAGACCCAAGGTGTTGAAATCGATATGCGCAAGCGCCGTTTCCTGATCTGTAATGCCTGTGGCAATGAGCAGAATGGCGCCCAGCATGGCGAGAATCGTACGATGGATTTTTTCCGAGATGATGAGTGCATATACGACCAGAAAAATAATAATGGCCCACACAGCTTGCTGCTCCATAGTTCCTCCTTCGAACAGGCTTATCCCTGCTCCGCTATTCCGATAAGTGCTACAGTCTGTTCCATGGAAAGGGGCAATCAAAGAACAGACGCTTCCCGCCAGTATCGCACCTGTACTACGATCCCTGGTTGAAGCGCCTGAATTCTATGATGCTATTGATGTCTGCGGCCTGTTTATCCCTTTTTCGGCAGCTGGAACGAACTTTTAAGGGATACAACCCTGTTAAACACCGGATGTCCCGGCTGTGAAAACTTCGGATCCACGTTAAAGTATCCGTGACGGAAAAACTGGAACTTGTCCTGCGGCTTCGCTTCTTTCATGTCCGGCTCCACAAAACCTTCAGCGATCACAAGCGAGTTCGGATTGAGCTGATCCAGGAAGGTTTTCTCTTCTCCCTCTTCTTCATCATCCAGCATTTCTTCCGCACGAATCAACGGCTCGTAAAGACGGAATTCAGCCGGTACTGCCTGACTGGCTTCAACCCAGTGAATCGTTCCCTTCACCTTCCGGCCCGTGAACCCGGTTCCGCTCTTCGTTTCCGGATCATAGGTGCAGTGAATCTCCGTCACATGGCCGTCCGCGTCTTTGATCACCTCATTGCATTTGACAAAGTACGCATGCTTCAACCGCACCTCATTGCCAGGGAACAGGCGGAAATATTTGCTCGGCGGGTCCTCCATGAAGTCATCACGTTCAATGTAGATCTCGCGGGAAAATGGAATTTGCCGTGTGCCCATTTCCGGATTTTCGCTGTTATTTTCCGCTTCCAGCATTTCCACCTGGCCTTCAGGATAGTTCGTGATAACCAACTTAAGCGGATCAATGACTGCCATTGTACGAGGGGCTTTCAGCTTGAGATCCTCACGCACGAAGTGCTCCAGCACCTGCAGATCAATTTCTCCGTAGGCTTTGGAAATCCCGGTCTCAAATACGAAATTGCGGATCGCTTCCGGCGTGAACCCGCGCCGGCGCAGCCCTGAAATGGTCGGCATGCGCGGATCATCCCAGCCGTCAACATGCTTCTCATCGACAAGCAACTTCAGCTTGCGTTTGCTGGTAACCGTCTGTGCCAGATTCAAGCGGCCGAATTCATATTGATGCGGCGTATGCTCCATTTCGCATTCAGCGACGACCCAGTCGTACAGGGGGCGCTGATCCTCAAATTCCAGCGAACAGAGGGAATGCGTCACGCCTTCAATAGCATCCTCAAGCGGATGCGCGTAAGCATACATCGGGTAGATGCACCACTTGTCCCCTGTGTTGTGGTGATGGGTATGTGAGATACGGTACAGTACCGGGTCGCGCAAATTGATGTTGGGGGAGGCCATGTCGATTTTGGCGCGAAGCACCTTTTCCCCGTTCTGGTATTTGCCTGCCCGCATTTCTTCAAACAGCTTCAGGTTCTCCTCTACACTGCGGTCACGGTACGGGCTGTTCGTGCCTGGTTCGGTCAGCGTTCCGCGGGTCTCGCGGATTTGCTCGGCGCTTTGATCATCCACGTAAGCCTTGCCTTTCTTGATCAACAGCACGGCCCGTTCATACATCTCGTCAAAATAATCGGAGGCAAAACGAAGCTCCTCCCATTCGTAGCCGAGCCATTTAACATCCTCTTGAATAGACTGCACATATTCTGTCTCTTCCTTGGCAGGATTCGTATCGTCAAAACGCAGATTCGTCCGGCCACCAAACTCGTCAGCCAGGGCGAAGTCAATCCAGATCGCCTTGGCATGACCGATATGCAAATAACCGTTTGGCTCCGGCGGGAAACGGGTTACGACTTCCTTCACCTTGCCGCCGCGGAGATCTTCTTCAATGATTGTCTTGATAAAATTCGGGGGAGTGCTTGGCTTCTCCACGCATATCAACCTTTCTGTGCGTTTAATCGCTTGTCTTGAGTATTAACAGATAACTCCTGCGCAAACATGTTTCCCTTAAATATACCTCTTCATATCAGAATGTTCAATAATCTAAAAAAACGCATCTTTGGCCCTTTTGACGACTCTTCCGGAATCATGTAGCATAAAATATTATGGCCTGTTTGCGGCCTGTCAGCATTTATTCTCAGTATTTAGGAGAGGAAGAGGGGATCGCTTTTGTTTACATACGAACTGGATGAACGCACGGTGCTCAAGCCTATTGCGAAGGAGCATGTGCAGGCCTTGTACGAGTTGACCGAAATGTCGCGCGACCGTCTCCGGGAGTGGCTGCCCTGGGTTGATTCGGCGACGGATATCAGCCACACCGAGAAATTTGTGGAGAACGTTATGAAAGAGACTGCTGAGAATGGAGCTTTTACGGCAGGAATTTGGGTGAATAAAGAACTGGCAGGGATCATCAGCTTCTTTCCCATCAACTGGGACAGCCGCTCCGTGAGCATCGGCTACTGGCTGGGCCGGGGGTATGAGGGACAAGGCATCATGACAAGCGCCTGCCGCGCTTTTGTGGAGTATGCCTTGATTGACCTCGATCTGCACCGGGTCGAAATCCGCTGTGCTACCAACAACCGCCGCAGCCGCGGCATTCCCGAGCGCTTGGGATTCGTGCTTGAGGGCATTATCCGTGAAGCTGAGAAGCTGCCTGCAGGTTATGTCAATCTTGCCGTTTATGGCATGCTGCAAAAGGAGTGGAAGCAGCTCCGGTAACAGCACATTCAACCCAAAAAGAACCTCCGGTTATTCACGAATTCGTGAAGCCGGAGGTTCTTTGTCTGTTAGTATCGAGTTACTTGACAATGGACTTTAATACATCATCGATTATTGCTTCATTGGCAATCTTTCCACTGTATAACCAGCTTCCCTTGGACTCCATCGTGTAGACATGTCCCTTTTGCACGGCAGGAAGGGCCTTCCAGATTGGACGCTCCAGCGTTTCCGAGCCTGCTCCTTGGTCGCTCTTGATGAGAAAGATATGATCTGCATTCAATTCAGGCAGCTTCTCAAGCGTGACCGAGGTCCAGGATGCATCCGAATCGGCTTCTACCGTTAGAGCGGGAGCTTTCAACCCAAGATCGCCATATACTACGGCTCCGCTTGATTTCTTAGGATCGACGATATAGAAGCTTTTCTTGGTCAGCCACAAAATGGCCACAGATTGATCGCCCCCCACTCCCTGCAGTTCTTCCTTGGCAGCCGCTGCTTTGGCATCGTAGTCCGCCACGGCCTTCTCGGCATCCGCCTGCTTGTTCAGCAGCTCGCCGATTTTCAGCAGTGATTGTCTCCAGTCGGAGGAGACTTCATCACCCAGCACATAAGTAGGTGCAATGGCAGAATATTGCTCATATAACCCTTTTTGCACCAACGATTCGGAGTTGATAATGATCAGATCAGGCTGGGCGCTCAAGACCTGCTCCGGGGGCATATCGTACGGCATTAAAGGCACGTCCTTCAAATATTGCTCCAGATAGTCCTGCTTCTTGCCGTTTTGGACCGACCACTGTGCAACCGGGGTCACACCCAGCGTCACCAGTGGATCCTCCAGATAAGGGGCCAGCACCCGCTGGGGATTCGCCGGAATCGTAACCTTATGCCCCATGGCATCTGTAACCGTACGCTCTGCCGCCGTTTCAGCCGAAGGCTGGTTCGTGTCCGAGCCTTCCGGCTGCGCGGAAGGCTGTGCCTGTCCGCATGCGGACAGCAATAATGCAAGCAAGATGATTCCCGTGAGGAAGCTCATCGTTCTTTTACGTGAAAATACGACTTGTCTCAACACAATTCTCCTCATTTCTCATAATCAGTTATGATTTAATGATAATGATTATCAATTGAAGAGTCAAATGTATTTCCTTTCCATATCATAGGCCATTAAAATATCGTCTATGTAGGTACCTGAAATGAAAAATTCAGCCTTAAGCCTGCCCTCCTCCACAAATCCGTTCTTCCGATAAAAAGCCACGGCTCCCTCATTGCATGACAGAACCCGAAGGCTGAGCTTGCGAATGCTCCGGGAAGCGGCCAGCTCCTTCATGGCATCCATAAGCAGCCTGCCGACACCCTGGCCCTGGCAGGAAGGATGAACGGCGATATGAATGGACAGCACATGGCTGTTGCTGGGGAGCGAGGTAGAGGGCTTAAACCCGATATAACCGTACACCGTTCCCTCTTTAACTGCGACAAGCTGCGACCCCGGTGGAGAATGACGAAGAAACTCTTCCCGCGAGCTCCTGTTCAACGGAGCCGGAGTTGTCTGCTCATCCCACACAAGCTCGTCCAGTGCCATAATTTGCGAGGCATCCTTAAGTTCCGAAGGACGCAAAGTCCATCCTTGGTTAATCGTCATATCCATCAATCCTTCCGTTTCTTACTAACCGCTCCATACCAGTTAATAACTGCTCCTTACAGCCTCCAGTTCGTTCTGTACGCGGCTGCGGTTCAGCCAGCCATGCAGCATGTAGAACAGGATGCAGAGCACGGCTGTAGCCGCCGCCAGCCAAACCGCCGGAGCAAGGCCTGCCTGATCGTACAGCACACCCATGGCGTAAGGGCCGAATACCCGCCCAGCCGCACCGATTCCGCCGGTCAGCCCGATGTAGAACGGGGCCCCCCTTACCGCCGTGCTCCGACAAAAACGCCGGGATGGCAGGGGACATCAGCATTTCCCCGATCGTTGCCAGCACCATCGCGAGAACCATCCCAGTATAGTTCTGGGTAACCATCATCAGGATATAGGCGGCAAGGTAGAAAACGCCGCTGCCAATCAACTGGGAAGAGGTCGTGGCAGTCCAGCTGCGCCGCAACCAGGACACGAGCGGCTGTGCGGCAAAGATCAGGATGCCGTTCAACGTCCAGAGCAGACCGTACATACTCTTGGGCATCCCCTCTTCAATGATGAACGGGGATACGCCGCTATTCCAGATCGAGTTGCCGAACCACAGGAACAAAGTCCCTACGCCTATATACAGATAGATTCGCATATCCCGCAGCAGCACAGGCAGCGGCAGCTCCCCGGAAGCGCGGCTGCGCTTGCTCAAATGCAGCTCTCCTTCCTCTTTGTCCACCTTGGTAAGATAAGAGAAGAAGAAAAGGGCAAACAGGGCTGCTGTGAGGCCGTTCAGCACAAAGCTCAGGTGATAGGACAAATCAGCCAGGACACCACTCAGAGCCGTTCCTAACGCCACACCGATATTATTGGCTACATAAACCACGTTAAACAATTCCCCGCGCCGGTCGGCAAACCGGAAGCCGATAAAGGCCTGAATCGCAGGCATGGACATGGCGTTGGAAAACCCGATAAATCCCATCATGATTATAAAAATGAACCAGTACTGGCTGGTAAAAGGCAGCGCAAAAAGCCCAAACGCGTTCATCGCCAGCGAGCCCACGATAAGCTTCTTCACGCCCACCCGGTGGTATAGCGCTCCTCCGAGCAATTGCCCGAATATGCCGCCGAGCGACTGGATCAATATTACAAATCCGGCGTCGCTCATCGTGTGTCCAAGCTCGTCGAAGACATACATCGTGACCAGCGGCCACATCAAAGAGCCTCCGGCTGAATTCACCAGGCTAGCGATCAAAAATACTCTTACTTCTTTAGGATAGGATTGCAAAAATTTCATGAATATACTCCTTCATCGCACATGAGCAGACTAACTCATCATGTAAGAAAATCATGACACATCCATCAGTATCGCTTACATGCGCTCATCCGGCAAGCACATTCATTGACGCTTTACATTAACAGCAGTGGAAAAGAATACGGCACCTTTCCCCATGTCGGCCAGCCTGTCCGGTGTCAGTACATTCACACGCTGCCGCTGCCCGTTTTTGTCCCACCAGAGTCCCTGGCTAATCACTGTTCCCGGCAGCATCCGGTCCGCAACCTTCGCGCGCAGCTCACTTGCCCCTCTTTCGTTCCATACCGTTACTTTATCGCCGTCCGCAATTCCCCGTACCGCTGCATCTTCAGGATGAATCTGCAGCAGAGGCTCCTTTTCCAGCTCCTGATGCTTCGGAACATTGGCAAAGGTCGAATTCAGAAAATTGTGGTTCGGCGGGGAGATGAACATCAACGGATACAAGGCATCCGGTTCCGGCCTGTGCTCGCCGTCGTATCCTTCTTTTAACGGCACATAGGTAGGCAAGCCGGGCAGCCCCGCCCGCTCCAGCGTTTCGGAATACAGCTCGATCTTGCCTGAAGGGGTCGGCAGCATTTCCAAAAACCGCTCCTGTGGACTCATATCCAGCTTCACATGCCGGTGCTCCTGCAGCGCCTCCAGCGTAATCCCGTTCAAGTAAGGATTGACCGAATGGTTCAAAGCTGCGCGAATCATGCTCTCCTCGCTCTCACTAAAGGCCTCATTATCAAAACCCATCATCTGCCCCAGCAACGAGAACAGCTCATAATTGCTCTTGCTCTCCCCGACCCGCTCAATGACCGGTTCCTGAAGCTGGATATAATGATGCCAGTAGGAAGTGAACAGATCGGTGCTTTCAAAAGATGAAGCAGCAGGCAGAACGATATCCGCATACTTCGCCGTATCTGTCATAAACAAATCATGGACAACGGTGAAGAGCTCCTCCCGCTCGAAGCCGCGGGTTACCCGTTCCGTATCCGGAGCAACAACCAGTGGATTGGAGCAGTATACAAAAAGCCCCATAACCGGCTTCTCATTGTCCAGCAGTGCTTCGCCAATCCGGTTCATATTGATATGGCGAGCCTGCGGATTCGGCCGCAGATCTGGCCGCTCTAGCGCAACACTGTTCAGCCTGGCATAACCGCTGTTCGATTTTGTCGCTCCGCCGCCGCGCCGCTGCCAATGCCCCGTAACCGCCGGCAGACAGGTGATCGTCCTTACGATCATGCCCCCATTGTCATGGTGCTGCAGGCCGTTGCCGACATGGATATGGGCGGCGTGCGCGCGCCCGTACATGTGCGCCAGCCGGACAATATCTTCAGCAGGCACCCCCGTTATGCGGGCCGCCCATTCAGGTGTGCAGCCGCGAACATGCTCCTCCAGAAGCTCATGCCCAACGGTATAGCGCTCCATAAAGGCCGTGTCTGTCAACCCTTCTGCAAACAGAACATTCATGATGCCCAACGCCAGCGCCGTGTCGGTTCCGGGATACAAAGGAATGAACCAATCTGCCCATTGGGCGGTCCGGTTGCGGTGGACATCGATGACGACGATCCTGGTCCCTTTCTTGCGCGCTTTCTCGGCCAGCACGACCTGATGCATGTTGGTGCTGACAATATTGCCACCCCAGACTATAATCAAATCCGCATGCTCAATGTCCTCCGGGCTTACTCCCCCGTAAAACCCCATCGTATGCACCCATCCGGCATTGCCCGCCGAATTGCAGATGGTCTGTTCCAGCTCGCTGGCGCCCAATGCGTTGAAAAAACGGCGGTCCATGCCATCCACGCTCAGCTTGCCCATATTGCCATAAAAGCTGTAAGGAAGAATCGACTCTGAACCATGACTTGTGATAAGATCCCGAAAACGTTCGGTAATTTCGGCAAGGGCTTCTTCCCACGTAATCCGCTCAAACTGCCCTGAACCCTTGGGTCCTGTTCGTCTGAGCGGATGCAGCAGCCGCTCGGGGTGATATATTCTTTCCGCCATATTGCGGACCTTGTTGCAGATGGCGCCTTTCGTGATCGGATGGTTGGGATCGCCCGTGACCTTCACGATTTTGCCATTTTCCTTATGCAGCAGCAGCCCGCATGTATCGGGACAATCCAGCGGGCATACCGCCGGAAACACACCGTCAGCCGCTTCCGTCATCCATGTCTTGCCGTTCCTGTCTTTCCTGTTGATGCTGATATCCTGAATCACTTCTGGCCCTCCCATGTCCGGCACCTCAATTATCCGTCATCTTTTTCTCTATCATACTATATTTTTTGCCAGATAAGCTGTTTCAAGAATCTGCTTGCAGGGTAAGAAATGAACAAGGCAAGGATGGAAGAGCACACACTCCGCCTCCTGCCATACATGGACCACTCCCAAAAAAATTCGCCATGCCAGGTTACGTTCCCCCGAACCTGACATGGCGAATTTATTTTGTTTCACGGCTCCTCAGCACTTACACAGCCTGATCCGGAGCCGCCTGCGGATGAACACTCTCCTTCTCCTGGATGCCGTGGATATTCGACTTCGGAACAGCCTGAGAATCCTTCAAATATGCCAGCCAGTAAGCCCCTGCCACAAACAGGCTTCCGCCCGTCAGATTGCCCAGCCATACCGGAACGAAATTACGGAGATAATCGAGCCATGTAAAGTGTCCTGCAAAGATCGCCGCCGGAATCAGGAACATATTGGCCACAACGTGCTGAAACCCGATGGCCACGAAGGCCATGGTCGGGAACCAGATGCCCATAATTTTTCCGCTCATGGAGTCGCTGCCGTAGGACAACCAAACCGCCAGCGCGACGAGCCAGTTGCAGCCGATGCCGGACAAATAGGACTGCCACAAGGAATCATGGATTTTATGACCTGCCATCTCCACTACTTTGTCAAGATAAGGTCCACTCGCCGTCAAACCCACCACATGACCGAAAAAATAAGCGACGAACAGTGCGCCAGCAAAATTCCCCAGCGTAATCAGCACAAGGTTGCGTACAACCTCTCCTGTCGTGATGCGGCCGGCCATGCGGGCCAGGGGAACCGCCATCATATTTCCGGTCAGCAGCTCGCCACCTCCCAGCAATACAAGCACCAGTCCCACCGGGAATACGGCAGCACCGATAAAATTGGCGATACTCCCCCATTCTGCGGGAGCGCTCGCAATCACCCTGATGTCCAATAAAAAACCAAGCGCGATAAAAGCGCCTGCCAGAAAGCCAAGTATGATCGCCGTCTGCCACGGGTTATGGGCTTTATGGACACCAGTTTCGACCGTCAGCTCCGCAATTTGCTTCGGTTTATAAGTTGCCATCCTCTTCTCCCCTTCCTTTGCTGTAGCGCTTCTTCTGTTTCTTTCAGTTTAGAAGGTCACGGAGATAGAAGTTGTGAAATTTATCACATAACCAAGAGAGAAAAAGATGGTATATATGCAAAAAAGCAGCCTCCTCAAGGAAGCCGCTTGTATAACCATATCGTAATTAATTATATTCTTCTTTCTCGAGCTGCTTCATAAACCAGCTGATCGCCACAAAACCGATTGCTCCGAGTACAATCATAAATGCAATCCAAAACAAGACGGTTCCTCCCCCTTTATTCCATGACTCATAAATCATGATCTGAATATTTGACATTTTTATTTTACAATATTCAGAGAGCGGGGAGAGTCGGATTTCATGGCAATTAAGTGAACATTATCACAGATTTTATTAGCAGATTGTTACAGAGTTACAGAGTTACGGCTTCCTTGCTTTTCACCGGCGGAAGAGCCTGCAGCCCCGCTGTATTCAGGAAGTTCCAAGGCTTGTTGTAATGCGGCTGGAAGAAGAAATCGATAAATGCCAGCTGATCGACAGTCATCCGGTTCTGGATGCAGACTGACAGGGTATTGATCGACTGTGTAAGCTCGGCTTTAGACATTAGCTGCGCACCGACGATCCGGCGGGAATCGTGCTCATATACAACCTTTAGCTGCACTTTTTCGGCTGTAGGCATAAATTCCGGACGGTAGCTGTCCTCGATCGTAACCGCTTCTACCTCCATTCCTTCATCCTTTGCTGCAGTTTCAGTCAAACCGGTTCCCGCAATGTTGTGTTCATATATTTTGATGCCCGAAGTTCCCTGGGTCCCCATATATGGGATGGTCGGCTCCATAAGATTGCGGGCGATCAGCGTGCCCATTCGGACCGCATTCGTGGCCAGCGGGATATACGCATTTTTGCCTGTAGGATTATAGTGAATCGCACAGCTGTCCCCGGCGGCATAAATATCAGGGTGGCTGGTCTGCATGTAATCGTTGACAATGATAGCTCCGTTTGGCAGCATATCGACCTGACCCTTCAGCAAATCTGTATTCGGACGGAAGCCGATGCAGAGAATAACGAGATCAGTCTCATACTCCCCTGCGGAGGTAATGACTTTCGCAACCTTGCCGTCCCGGCCTTCAAAACGATTAACCGTTTGCCCCAGGGCAAGCTGAATGCCATGCTGCTTCAACGAATTCTCTATTCTGTCTGTGAACTCGGCATCCAGATATTTATTCAAAATCCGATCCATGCTATCGATCAAGGTAACTTCCTTGCCGTTCATCCGGAAAGCTTCCACGAGCTCAATGCCGATATAACCGGCACCTACGACGGTAATTCGCTCGGCGTTTTTCGCTTTTTCAATAATGGTATTGGAATGATTGTAATTCTTTGAGAGCAAAATATTGTTAAGCTCGATGCCTTCAAGCTTCGGAATAATCGGCCACGACCCGGTCGTCATAATCAGCTTGTCGTACGTATCCGTAAACTCCTCTTGCGTTTCAAGATTGCGTACGCGCAGCGATTTGGTTTTCGTATCCACCGCGGTCACTTCATGAAGCATTTTGGTGGCTACACCCAGATCGGCAAGCTGCTGTGGAGACGAATAAAACAAGCCTTCAGGGTCCTTCACTACTCCGCCGACATACAAAGCAATCCCGCAGGAAAGAAACGAAATATTATCATTGCGTTCATAAACGGTAATCTGTGCGTCCGGATATAATTTGGCGGTATTGACGATGGCTGCTGTCCCAGCGTGTGTGCATCCGATAACTGCAATTTTCATGTGTGTAGCCTCCTCAGGTGTAATTAAAATGTCTGACTGGACTTGCTTGAAAAGAAATTGAAAAAGATACAGGACAAGGTTTTTGTGAATTATTTCACTATATTGCAATTGCTTATGTGATTTATTTCACTTTATGGTTTTATTATAATGTGATGTATTTCACAATGCAATAACTTTTACAGTTGTTCATACATTGTTCACAATTGCAACGATATGGAGGGTTCTTTTCTTGCATTAGCTTTCCCACGCTTTTTCTGATTATGCCTCCTGTTTCAGCGCAAGCTAAGAACAGACGCCTTACACGCAAAAATCTCCCGGCTCAATACACCCGGGAGATGATACGGTCTGACTTATCTGTGATTGTGAAGCTTGTTAGAGCAGTTCCTCGATGGCGGATCTCATCGAGTCCGGAGATTCTTTCGGTTCAACACGAGCTACCGGCGTTCCTTCGCGGTTCACCAGGAATTTGGTGAAATTCCAGGCAATTTCCCCGTTCTCCTGCTCACCTGGCAGTTTGTCTTTAAGGTATTGGAATAGTGGATGCGTGTCAGGGCCATTGACTTCAATCTTAGAAAAAACAGGAAAATTCACACCATAGTTGACTTTACAGAACTCCTCTGCCTCTTCGCTGGTGCCCGGCTCCTGAGCACCGAATTGATTGCACGGGAAGGCCAGCACAACCAGTCCCCGGTCCTTGTATTCGTCATACAGCTTTTGCAACTCCCCGTATTGGGGTGTCAGACCACACTTGCTCGCCGTGTTGGCAATCACGATTACCTTGCCCTCATAAGTCTCCAGAGACAATACCTGATTGGCGGGTGTGATCGCCTGGAATGAATAAATGGACATGGTGGCTTTCCTCCTTTATAAACTGACTAGGATTAGTACAAGATAAGATGGATCTTGTCTCTATATCATAACCAAATAAAAAAGAAAATCCAAATCCAACTTACCTTACAGCAGCACCTACAAGCTTCTCTGCTCTGTCAGGGACGAGCATTGCATCCGCTCCGGGGCTGGCCGTAACGTTAGACAAGGCGTGATGCCCGGCCAGGGCATAAGGCAGGCACAGCGGAACTCCTGTACGCGGATCGGTCACAATATCGGCTTCGATTCCGAATACCTCGCGCAGCATATCCGGCTTCATTACCTCAACCGGGGAACCAACGGCCTGGGCCTTTCCTTGTTTAATCGCGATCATATGATGGGCATAACGGGCCGCATGATTCAAATCATGAACCACCATCACAATGGTGCGCCCCGCGTTGGCATTTAACTGCTCAAGGAGCTGCAGGACCTCAAGCTGGTGGGCCATATCAAGAAACGTAGTCGGTTCATCAAGGAAGAGAATATCCGTATCCTGTGCCAGTGCCATGGCTATCCAGGCACGCTGGCGCTGCCCGCCCGAGAGCTGATCTATAGGGCGGTCATGAAAATCCTGCATGCCGGTAACCCCGATCGCCCACTCGACCATTTTCCGGTCCTCCGCCTTCAGTGAGCCAAAACCCTTCTGATAGGGAAAACGTCCGTAAGATACAAGTTCCGTTACAGTCAGCCCTTCCGGAGCAGTCGGATTCTGCGGCAGAATCGCAAGCTGCTTTGCCACATCACGTGTGGATTGCTTATGAATGGATTTGCCGTCCAGCAGCACACTTCCGCCCTTGGGCTGCATGATGCGGGCCATCGTTTTCAGTATTGTCGACTTGCCGGAGCCGTTCGCTCCAACCAGCGCCGTAATTTGACCCTGCGGTATTTCAATGTTCAAATCCTCGACAATCAAACGATCCTCATAAGCGATATTCAAACCGACTGTGTTTAAACGAAACATTGTGATCATCCCTTTCTTTATTGTAAAGGCAGCTTGTTGGGTCAGCCCCTTGATCTGGAGAGCAGATACAAAAAGTACGGAGCGCCGATGACGGCGACGACGATGCCGGTCGGAATACCGGACGGCTGCATCATCGTGCGGGCAATGGTGTCTCCGGCCAGCATAATCAGTGCGCCAACCAGTGCCGATACAGGCACGAAATACATATGCTGCGGTCCGACAAGCCTGCGGGCCAGATGAGGGCCGATCAGGCCCAGAAAGCTTATGCCCCCGCTGACGGAGACACAGGCCCCGCTGAGAGCTACAGCGGCCGCTATAAGCAGCAGCCGTTCACGGTTCAGCAGACTGCCGAGGCCTGCTGCAGTTTGATCTCCCAGCATAAACACATCCATCTGCCGGGCTTTGGAGAACACAAAGGGAACAAGAATAATAATCCAGGGCAGCAGCGCCAGCACGAAATCCCAGGTCGTCCCCCAGATGCTGCCTGCCTGCCAATTGGCCACAAAAGTATAGTTCTGTTCGTCCAGCCGGATCACCAGCACCAGCATCAAGGACTGAATCCCGGCCGCCATCGCAATTCCGGCGAGCAGCAGGCGCGAAGTGGACAGTCCCTTATGTTTGCGGTAGGCCAGCATGTAGATGGCTGCGGCGGCCGCAAACGAACCGATGATCGCAAGAAAGGGCAGTGTAAACGGTGAAGCACCCATCCGGAGCGGATTCAGCGATACATACAGAACAACAGCCAGCCCTGCGCCAGCGTTGATTCCGAGAATACCCGGATCGGCCAGCGGATTGCGGGACACGCCCTGCAGCACCGCACCCGCCACGGCAAGCCCTGCACCTACGAGCAGGGAAATAACGATGCGGGGCAGCCGGAATTCGAATAATATGAGCGATTCGTTCCTGCTCCCCATTCCCATAAAGGTCCTCATCACCTGCATCGGGTTAAGGGAGGTATGACCCGAGTTGACGCTGATGATCAGCACAATAACGATCAACGCAAGCAAAACCGCCGCAACGGCCAAAGTCCTGGCGCTTCTTCCAGAGCTCCAGATTGTCTGCTTCTTCATCAGTCCCTCACCTCTTTCTGGATGAGGTACAGGAAGTAAGGAACCCCGATCAGAGCGATCATGGCCGCGGCCGGCGTTTCCTCAGGCGGTTTGACCAGCCTTGCCGCAATGTCGGCGCCCACCATCAAGAGCGAGCCGAGCACCGCCGAGGTGGGAATGATCCAGCGATAATCCTTGCCAACCAGGAAGCGGGCGACATGCGGAACCACCAGTCCTATAAATCCGATCGTTCCTACCATAGCGACTGAAGCCCCCGCCAGAACCATCACCACCGCCACAGCGGCAAGCTTGATGAGTCCCGTCCTCAGACCAAGCCCAAGAGCGACGTCCTCGCCAAGGCTGAGAATCGATATGTACCGTGACAGCAGGAGCGAGGCAATCAGTCCGGCGCCGATCCACGGAGCCGTCAGAGCGAGCTGGCTCCATTGAGTACCGGCAACACCACCCGCAATCCAGAAATCCAGATCCTGAGCAACATCATTCATCAGGGCAATGCCCTGGCTAAGACTGGTAAGCAGGATGGAAACAGCAGCGCCTGCAAGTGCAAGCCGGACAGGCGTGAGCCCCCCCTTGGAAAAACGGCCGAGGCCGAATACCAGCAAAACGCCAAGACCTGCCCCGGCAAAACAGACAAGAATAATGCTATTAAAGGGAAGCTGTGGCAGATACGCGAAGCAGATGGCCAGCGCAAAGGCAGCTCCCGCGTTGATGCCCAGCAGGCCCGGATCAGCCAGCGGGTTGCGCGTCACTCCCTGCATAATCGAGCCGGAAGCGGCGAATGCCGCCCCCACCAGCGCTCCCGCAAGGACGCGCGGGAAACGCAAATCCCAAATGATCTGATGATTGGTGTTATCCGGATGAAATGAGAAAAGCGCCTGGTACACAGTCCGCAGCGGGATTGACACCGCTCCTACCGCAATTCCGAGAGCCATGATGAACAGGAGAGCGGCCAGCCCGATCACAATAATGCTCATTGCCGCTCCCGGACGCGCCCAAAGCTGTTCCCGCAGCTGTTCTTCCTTCCCGGTTGTAGAGCTATCCATGCAGCAAGCCTCTTTCTCAACGAAATTCATGCGATCTTCATTTAAATTCTATTTATAAAGATACTGATAATCATTATCAATTGTCAATAGCCCAGACCCAACTTATTGAGAAATGTGACAAAAAAATGGACCCTTTCGGGTCCAATACCGGTGATCATCGTTATTGTTTGTGATCAACGGCACATCAGACCTGCTAATCCTCCGGCTCATACATCCGGGAACGATATTTGAACCACCGGAATAAATGCGTCACCATGACCTTCAACACCGCATAACCCGGAACCGCCAGCACAATCCCTATAACGCCGAACAGATTGCCTGCTGTTAAAATGACAAAAATAATCGTAATGGGATGCACTCTAAGCGATTTGCCCATAATTTGCGGCGAGATGAATTTGCCTTCAACCAGTTGCACGACGGTCCACACGACAATCATTTTGATCAGCATAACCGGAGACGTCACGAGGGCGACAATGAGCGCCGGTGTAATGGCAATTGCCGGCCCAAGGTATGGCACGATGCTGGTGAATGAAGCAATGAGCGCCAATGTCAGCGAGTAATCAAGGCCGATAATCAGATACCCGACATACAACAGCGCACCGATGCACATGCTCACGATAATCTGGCCACGGATATAGGAACTGACCTGATGGTTCATTTCGCTCATAATCCGGCTGGTCTGCGGGCGCAGCGCCGTGGGCAGCAGCCCCAGAATGAACTTCGGCAGCTTGCGTCCATCCTTAAGCAAATAAAACAGGATAAACGGAACGGTGATGATGGAAATAATCGTTTCCGTCACCGCTCCCACAATGGAGCCGAGGCTCTTCCAGGTATTGTTCAGTGCGGATGTAGCCCATTCTGAAACTCTGTTCGCCAATTCCGCAGGATCATAATTAATGGTTTCGCGGAATTGATTTACAAAATCGCTGCCGATCAGTTCCTCAAACCGGGCCTGAACCTCGGAACTGTAGGCAGGGGCGTTGATGATCAGCCTCGCGACCTGATCGCGGATGACAGGGACGACGGAGGTGATAATAATTGTGATGATGCCAATCACCAGCAGGTATAACACAATAATGGAATAGACACGTTTAACCTTTTTGCGCTCCAGATAATCGACAATCGGATTCAGCAGATAAAATACGACACCTGTCAAAATGAGCGGCAAAATGACGGTTTTAACAAGCACCGCGAGCGGATGGAATATAAAAGATATACGGGTAAACACCATGATATTCAAGCCAATCAGCAGGGCAATCAGCAGGAACAGCACGAACCTGTTATTCAGAAAAAAGAATTTGAAGCGTTCCTTCCAGTCATTCCTCGGTTCCATGTTCAAGTGGTAGTCCTCTCGGCAAACAAATTTATCTAAATGATTTGCTTAACTATTACCAAATTATACACAGACGATGTATGGAAAACAAAAAAAGCCCCGGAGCTGAGACCGGGGCTGAATACGCTTAGTGGCTGCTGCGACCGCCGCGCCGGCCACCCTGAGAGCCGCCGCCGCTGCCGGAGCGTCCGGTGCGGCGCTCGCCGCCCGCGCCCCCCTGGCGCGGCTTGTCCCTGCCCGCACCGCGGCGTCCGCCTTCTGCGCGGCCGCGGGATGGGCCCCCGGCCGCACGGGCGGGCCGGGCTTTCTCGCCGCGCTCCGCAGGAGACGCGGCGGTACGGCTCTGCTGGCCCGACCAATCGGCCTGGGCCAGCGTCAGACCTGCGGCTTTCTGAATGCGCCGCAGGTCATCCATATCCTTGGGCCCGGCGAACGTCACCGCCACGCCCTTGCCGCCGGCGCGGCCCGTGCGGCCGATGCGGTGAATGTAGCTTTCGGTGTCATGGGGCATATCGTAGTTGAACACATGAGTGACGCCTTCCACATCCAGGCCGCGTGCCGCCACATCGGTGGCTACGAGAAGCTGCAGCTTCGCCTCGCGGAACGCCTTCATCACCTGCTCCCGCTTGTTCTGGGACAGGTCCCCGTGCAGCTCGCCGCTCTTGTAGCCGAGCGTCTGCAGCGCCTCGTTCAGCTTCGCGGCACGAATCTTCGTTCTGCAGAAGATGACTGCCAGATACGGGCGATGCGTGTCGATCATCTCAATCAAGGCCTTCTGTCTCGTCCGGTCTGTGCATTCGACAACGAGCTGGCGGATCTGATGCACCGGCACCGGTGATTCCGACTCCACCTTGACATCCGCCGGGGATTGCATGTAAGCCCGGGCCAGCTTGCGAACGGCTGTCGGCATGGTGGCCGAGAAGAGCATCGTCTGCCGCCGGGTCGGAACAGCCTGAATGATGGTTTCCACCTCATTCAGGAAGCCCATGTGCAGCATCTGGTCGGCTTCGTCCAGCACCAGCATGCGCACACCGCCAAGCTGCAGCGTCTCCCGGCGCATATGGTCCAGCAGCCGCCCGGGCGTGCCGATAATAAGCTGCGCTCCGCCCTGCAGCTTGCGCAGTTGCCGCTCCACATCCTGGCCGCCATATACGGCGAGCAATGAGATGCCCTCGGTCGTAGACGCCAGGCGGGCTGCTTCCGCGGTGATCTGCAGCGCCAGTTCCCTTGTTGGCGCAATGACCAGCGCCTGCGGGTATTTTTTATTTCTGTCGATGCCTTGCAAAATCGGCAGGAGAAAAGCGAGGGTTTTCCCCGTCCCTGTGTGTGCCTCGGCGATGACGTCCCGGCCGTCCATCAGCAACGGCACAGCCTCACGCTGAACCGGTGTCGGCACGGCGATGCCCTGTGCTTTCAGTGCTTCCACCCAGTGGGGTTCCACCCCGAGCGATGCGAAATTCTTCAATGGATTGTCACTTCCCTGTTCTTATAATCGTTTATATCGGTTATCATGAGGCCTTATGGGCCGGATTTCCTTAGCTTGCGCCAGGCAGACGGCTTCCAAGCATGTCCGCCCGGCTTTTGCCTTTCCCAGTATACGCGAAGTCGCTCTTGACCGCCAGCAGTACCAAAAGATCGAGAACAGGGAGAGTGCTCCTGTCTCGACCTTTTAGCTAAACAAGAAATAGCAGGAAGTGGCGAGTTCTTCGTTGGTTTAAGTGGAAGTATGCACGATGCAGCGGAGAGAACGAAACAATTCCGAAAAAGCGCAGCGTTCGCCTTTGGCCCGAAGGGTCAACAGCGATTGCAGAAATGTTTCGTTTTCGGAGCGGTCACGGAGCGGTCTCGGAACGGTCTACGAGCAGTCTCGAGCAGCACCAGACCAACTAGAACCGTCCCGACCTGAAGATGGAATACAGCAGGAACGCCACCATGAGCAGCGCCACCACAAAGCCGATTTCAATCGCCGGCACATCCCACAGCAAGGTCGACCTGTGCGCCAGCGAAGAACCGATGATCAGACCCACCATGATGATTGAGAATGCCAGCAGCACGATGCTGAAGGACAGCCGGTTGCTGATTTGATCCAGCCTGCGCAGCAGCATCTCCAGCTCAGGTACCGTTACTTCCAGCTTCAGCTTGCCTTTGCTGATAACGGAGGCGAGATGACGGACCTGAGCTGGCAGTTCAATCAGTGTTTCCGCCAGCTCTGCCGCTCCTCCAAGCAGCTTGCCGCGGATACGGCGTGTGCTGAACCGTTCCTTGACCAGCTTGCGGCCGAAGGGCTCGGCCAATTTGATGATGCTCAGCTCCGGATCGAGATTCTCAATTACCCCTTCCATCGTCAGCAGGGACTTACCAAGCATGACAATGTCGGACGGAAGGCCGATCCGGTGCTTCTGCGCCGTGCTGAACAGATCGTTCAATGCCTGTCCAAGGCTGATTTGGGAAAAAGGAACATCCGCATACTCCTCACGCAAACGGTTGAGGTCATTACGCAGCTTCTGCACATCGATATCCGGATCGATCAACCCCAGGCGGTGAATTGCACGCATCATACTGTCGGTATTATGCCGCATTAAGGCAATAATCAGGGAGGCGAGCGGCGATTTCATGTCTTCATTCAAATGCCCGACCATGCCGAAGTCAAGAAAAGCCAGCTTCCCGTTCTTCATGACCAGCAGATTACCCGGATGAGGATCGGCATGAAAGAAGCCTTCTATAAATATTTGCTGCAGCATCGCATCGACAAGCTTCTGGGCGATATCCTTCAAGTCGAAGCCTTTTTGCACAAGCTCTTCGCTCCGCCGCAAAGTAATACCCTCCACAAACTCCATCGTAAGTATCCGCGAGGCCGTGTGCTCCCAATAAATTTTCGGAATATAGACCGACTGGCTGCCTGCAAACTGCAGAGCAATCCGCTCATTATTGCGGGCTTCATGCGTGTAGTCCAGCTCTTGAATCAGCGATTTCCCGAGCTCCTCCACCATCTGCGGCAGCTGGTAACGCTCGACCCATTCCCACCGTTTGGCCGCCAGGGCGGTAAGATTGCGCAGGATCTCCAGATCGCGGCGGATGATGCGGTCTACGCCGGGGCGCTGAATTTTGATCGCCACGTCCTCCCCGCTATGCAGCCTGCCCAGATGGACCTGACCGATGGATGCAGCGGCTAACGGGCTATCCTCGAACCGGGACAAGATGCTGTGCAGCGGCATATCCAATTCCTGTTCCAAAATGCCACGGGCCGTCTCCGCCGAGAATGGGGGCACCTGATCCTGCAGCTTGACCAACTCCCGGATAATATAATCCGGAAGCAGGTCTGCCCGTGTGCTTGCCAGTTGTCCAAGCTTGATGAAGGCCGGGCCCAGATCCTCCAGCACCAGCCTGATCCGCTCACCGGTCGTCCTGGTTCCGTTCGTCTCCCGTGACAGCCATCCGAGCGGCATGGACAAACCGATTTCTTCGACCACGTAACCAAAGCCATGACGTGCGAACGCCATGGCGATTTCCTTGTAACGGCCCGCATGTCTCATATGTACAGCCATTTATCCGGGAAGGTTCCCTTCTTCGGATGAAGGCTGCACAGAGACCGCGGCCTTTTCTTTTTCCAGCTCCGCGACCTGCTGCTCAAGCACCGCAATCCGCTGCTCGAGGCTGGCCATATCATTTTCATTCGGTACATTAAGCTCTTTCAGCACTTTGGCAACCTGCTCGCGGATCATCGTTTTGAAATGGGCCTGCTCTTCCTCCCCGCGTCCAATCAGGCGGTCAACCAGGGCTTTGGATTCCGAAGGCGCCAGTTCGCCCCTCTTTACCAGATCCTCCACGACTCGCTCCACTTTTTCCTTACTGACAACGGTGAGGCCCCAACCCAATGAGATTGCTTTTTTAAACAAATCGCTCATGATTATTCCTCCCCTTGCTGTTAGACCGGAATCCGTGTCCGGATACTCTTATTATAACGGCGATTTTCAAAACAATCCAAAATAAGGGTAATCGTTAACTGCCACGGCCGCTTATCCCGGCAAACGCGCTGCCCACTTGGCCGCCTGCACCATCAGCCGCCGGAAATTTTCATTTTGGAAGGTCGTCTGGTGGTGCCCTGGCATCAGATAAACAACTCTTCCAAGGCCATAGGAATGCGCCCAAGCAGCCGGACGGATATCTCCGTCCAACTCATACTCCATCAGCACCGTTTTTTGGGTAAAAGGGTCAAATTCAAAGCGGTAGGGCTCCTCATCCATCGAAAAAGACGTGATGCTCTCCATCACCGGGTGGTCCGGGGCTGCTGTCCGGAATTCCAGCGGGGCATACGCGGGATGCCTGGTAAATTTCGCTCCAAGCAGTTGGGCAATCTCATAGTTGTTGTTCATCGATATGCCATTATGCAGCACAAGCAGCCCTCCCCCTCCGCTGACATAAGACAGCAGGCCCGCTGTTTGCTGCGGGGATATCGGGTCCTTCCAGTTATCCACGTATGATATGCACAGGTCGAAGCCGCTGATGTTCTCTTTTAATAGCATTTTGCGATTCTCGCTGCACTGCACCGTCATCCAATCCTGCAGGATGTGCGTCACCTCTCTGTCGACTCCCTGCAACGGGTGAAATTCGGGATATGTATAATCACCAAGCAAAAGCGCTTTACGTTTTTCCATTCGCGATGTCCTCCAATCCTGTTGGCTTTGCCCACCACCATCACGCCGGCGCGGACAGGCCTTGTTTTTGAACTGCACCTACTACCAATTCCACATCTTCCTAGCAATCCCTGTTCCAATTGTGGATTCAAGCAGCTGATAATTACATTATGTTACATTATTTATACCTTTTCTTTTTTTTGAAATTTCAAGTAACATAAAACATTATCATGCTGCTTATACTTTTGCTTAATTTGTGTATATTTTTATCACCTTTATAGTGTAAAATTAGAATCAATGAATGCGTTTTAATTGTAGTATACTCGAGAAAAAACCAAGTTGAATAGGGAGGTTGAATGGATGAAAAGGACGGGAATGACTAGGCCTTTAGACAGCTTGGGAAGGATTGTTCTTCCCAAGGAAATGCGTATGACGATGGAGATTGAAATTGGAGATCCGCTTGAATTTTTTATTGAAGACAAGACTCTGATGCTCCGCAAGTACAAGTCTACTAATTGCACTTTCTGCGGCTCGCTAGACACGAATACCTACTACAAGGATCAGTTTATCTGTAATGACTGCGCCGCTGAGCTGAAAACAGCAAAATCGCAACCTGTTCCGCTTCCGGGACCTGTCGCAGTACCGTCGCCTCATAACGTTCCGTCCAAGAAATCCTATCGCCGGACTGATGACATTCTGGCCAAAATGAGAGAGCTTATGCAGGAGCATCCTCAATCTTCGCAAAAACAGCTGGCCTCCATGCTTGGCATCAGCCAGGGCAGGGTATCCCAATTAAAAAAATTGATGTAGCCCGGGCGGAAAAATCCGATCGCAGGACGCTTAAAAAAATGCTTAAAGAAACGCAGCACTATTCATTATATGAGAGCCAGACGGACAATAATCCAATACTGGCTTCTTTATTTTCAAAAAAATTTCCTCTGAAAAGGCAGGCTCAATCTAAATAAGCTCGCTGGAAACCATTACATCTTGTAACCTTTCGTTTTTACCCAAATAGCGTCGCTCACAACCTTTAGAATTTGCGCCTTTATATGCACTCGCACTTATTCCCCGGTCAAGCACTGATTTCGGTATTGAACAAAAAAGTATGATCTATATTCCTGATAGTTAAAAAGAACCGGTCCTGCCGGTTCTTTTGTTTTTTGTGGGACTTATCGCTTCTGTG
This sequence comes from Paenibacillus enshidis, assembly GCF_042136365.1. Classification (NCBI taxonomy): domain Bacteria; kingdom Bacillati; phylum Bacillota; class Bacilli; order Caryophanales; family Paenibacillaceae; genus Paenibacillus; species Paenibacillus enshidis. Next base: position 189,316 of record NZ_JBHHMI010000005.1, read on the forward strand.
CTGCACCGTATAAGGAGCATGCTTGTACCCACCGTTCCGCCGCCTTGGGCTGCGAAGCCAAATGGACGTGGGTGTAGCCTGCCAGTATGTTGCCCTGCGCATAGCCTTCAGTCGTTATCCCCCGCATGCCCTTGGTCTCATAAGCATGAAGGATTGGGCTTTGCCCGTCGAAGGACATCACCGAGTAATGGAATTCATGGCCGCGGATCGTCTCGCCCTGCTCCAGCAGCAGGCAATCACGGACCGCTTTGGCTTCCCTGTACCCAAGTGCAGCCCGTTTCTCCTGCATGCGGACATGGGCCGGAATGATGCCCGCCATAGCATGGACTTCTCCCGCACGGTCGGTCAACGTTTGTGCCAGCACCATGTAACCGCCACACTCGGCAAACAGCGGCATCTCGCTGGCCGCCGCTTGCCTGATGCCGTTCAGGAAGGCTTGATTAACCGAGATAGCTGCCGCGTATTCCTCGGGGAAGCCTCCTCCGAGATAAAGTCCGGACGTTCTTGCCGGAATGCCCTCTCCCGCAAGCGGACTGAAATACACAAGCTCGGCCCCTGCCCGGCGCAGCAGCTCCATATTGTCCTCATAGTAAAAATTAAAAGCCGCATCCCTTGCCACGGCAATGACAGGCTGATCCCGGACAGAGACGGCAGGCGGCCTCATAGCCGACATCTGGGAGGCCGCAGGGGGAGAAGCTGGATGATCAGCAGATACGGAAGCCGACAGCGCCATGGATTCCGGCAGCGCTATGGAGCCTGCAAGCTCCCACAGCCTGTCCAGATCCGTGCCTTCCCGGATCCGCTCCGCCGCACGACGGAACAGCGGCTCCAATTCACCGCGTTCGATGGCCGGCACCAGACCAAGATGGCGTTCCGGGATGTCCAGTTCTTCATCACGGGGCAGCCAGCCGAGGACGGGGACACCACACTCCTGTTCGATGGCAGCTTTGACGATTTCATAGTGGCCCCGGCTTCCGCAGCGGTTCACAATGACCCCGATAATTTGCAGCTTCGGCTCCAGGCGCTGATATCCGAGCACGATAGCCGCCGCGCTGCGCGCCATGCTGCGGACATCCACCACAAGCACTACAGAACTTCCGGTGATCATGGCGATTTCCGCCGTAGACCCGGTGTTGCTGCGCGGGTCCTTGCCGTCATACAAGCCCATGACCCCTTCAATGATGGAAATATCGGCGTCTGCCGATGCGTGGTTGAACAGGTTCAGCACATAATCCCCGGAGGTCATCCATGAATCCAGATTGCGGGAAGCAATACCGGTTACGGCCGTATGATAGGTCGGATCAATGTAATCCGGTCCGCATTTGAAGCCCTGCACCTTCAACCCCCTCTCCGCAAAGGCCCTCATCAGCCCGAGCGTCACCGTTGTTTTGCCCGCCCCGCTGCCGGTACCGGCAATGACAAGCCTGCGTCTGACATGTGAACTCCCGGTGAGTTCCGTTCTTGTCGATTCATTATTATGCATGGGTGCTCTCCTCAACCGAAAGCTGTGGAAAGGCCACCCGCGCCACCGATAGGGTTAGATTGCCGATTTTTTTCTTCTCCAGCAACCAATCCTCCGCTCCGGCGGACAGCAGCGCGGCAGGTTCGCAGACGCCGTAGGCCCCTGTATATTTAAATACGGTGTCGGATGGATTGGGCAGCTGCACCGTGTTCAGCTGCTCTGGGGTGTAAGTGACCAGCTCCCAGTTGTACTTGCTGCACAGCGCGAGCAGCCCTTCCTCGTCTTTTTTCAGGTCAATCGTCGCCACATTGCGCACACTTTTCACCGACAATCGCAGCTCTTGTAGCGTATCCAGCACCCCGGCTTCCAGCTCCTCAAGCCCGGTGCCGCGGTTGCAGCCGATGCCGAGCACCAGACTTTTCGGCCGGTACAGCACCCCGTTCGCGAGCAGCTTCTCCTGATCTTCGTCATTTAGCAAGCGGTCGCTGATCACGAGCGCGGCATTAAAGGGTTCAAGCAGAGCGGAGACCGGGTCCGGGTACACCCGGATATGCGCAGGCAACGGTTTGTCGTACTTCCACCAGTTTCTTTCACCCGTCTCCTGGATGATCGCCACGGGCTCTTCATTGACGACGGCGGCGCTTACGGGCGTCGCTTTATCGAAGCTGTCCACCGTCCAGCCCAGCTCTCTGCCGAACAGGTCGACCGGGATCGTGCCCTGCACATCAGAGGCAGTTGTGATGACTGGTCTTGCCTCCAGTACGGCGGCTACCTGCCGTGTCAGCTCGTTCGCCCCGCCGAGATGACCGGACAGCACGCTGATGACATGCTCGCCCCTGTCGTCGATGACCAGCACGGCGGGGTCCGTTTTTTTATCTATAAGCAGCGGTGCAATCATGCGCACCACCGCGCCAAGGGAAATCACCAGAATGATGCCGTTATACCGCTGGAACAGGTCGGGCAGAATCAGCTTGACCGAGCCGTCAAACAGGCGGATACCGAGGGAGTCTTCATCACCGCGCGCAAATTTGGACATATAAAAAATGTCCGTACCCTGGAAGCGCTCCCCCAGATCGCGAGCCATTTCAACCCCGTGCTTCGTAATGGCGACGACGGCATACGGATTACTCACCGGCCTTCACTCCTTTCCGGTACCCGTGGGTGAAGGCTTTATCGTACAGCTTGGACCGGTGGGCATCCTTGTCCACCAGCTCGGGGTCCAGCGCCCAGCCGGCGAGAATCATGGCATGCATCGTAATCCCGGCTGCACGCAGGTCGGCAGGCAGGTTTTCCAGCGTCGTGCGTACAATCTTCTGGTCAGGCCAGGTTGCGCGCTGAACGACGGCCACCGGTGTGTCTGCGCTCCAGCCTGCCGCCATAAATTCAGCCACCACCTTCTTGGCCAGTGTCGCGCTCAGGAAGAGGGCGACCGTGCAGTGGTGGGAGGCCAGATCACGCAGCTTCTCCCGCTCGGGCACAGGCGTTCTGCCTTCCGCCCGCGTCAGAATAACAGTCTGGGTCAGATCCGGCACCGTAAGCTCCGCTCCCAATACCGCAGCGGAAGCAAACACCGAGCTGACGCCAGGTATGATTTCATAAGCGATGCCGCGCTGCTTGAGCAGCACCATTTGCTCCAGAATGGCGCCATACACGGCGGGATCACCCGTATGAACCCTTGCCACGCTCCGTCCCTCGGCGACCGCCTCTGCCATGATGTCCACCTGCCGCTCCAGATCCATGCCCGAGCTTTGCAGCACCTGCGCCGACGGCTTGGCCGTGGCGATCAGCTCATCATTCACCAGCGAATCGGTATACAGCACCAGATCGGCGCTGCGCAGGATGTTGGAGCCTTTTACCGTGATCAGCTCCGGGTCGCCAGGACCGGCACCGACAATATAGACTTTCGGCTCCAGGCCAGGCTGCTTGTTTGGTTCGAAAAGTACGCTCATTTGCTCACCACCATCAGACTCAAATATTCCAGCTCCTGTCCGCGCAGGGTGCGGGCATCCTGCCACACCATTTCATAAGGGGAGGTCACCTTCGTAATAACGGAAGCCCGGTCCCCCAGCCCCAGTTCGTCCAGCACATCCAAAATAAGGTCCAGCACTTTAGCTACTTTAATGAACACGACAGTATCGTGATTTTCAATCGCACGGCGCATGGCGTTCCGGTCATCGGTCGCCGGAATGATGCCGACCTGCTGGTCTCCGTCTGCCAGCGGTGTCCCGAGCGCTGCCGCCGCGCCGAGCACGGAGGAAATGCCGGGCACCGACACGATCGGCACCTCGGGATGAAGCTCCTTCATCAACCTGGCAAGATGAATGAAGGTGCTGTACAGGTTCGGGTCACCTTCCGTAACAAAGGCGACGTCCTTGCCCTGACTCAGCGCCTCCCAGCAGGCCGCCACCGTTTTGTTCCATTCGCGCTCCAGCACGGCCGGGTCCTTGGTCATCGGAAACACGAGGCCCAGCATTTCTTTTTCCGCCGGATTAACATACAGTTCCACAATTTCATGAGCATATGATTTGCCACCCATCCGCTTCCGGGGATAGGCGACGACCGCACACTCCCGGATCAGCCGGTAGGCTTTGACCGTAATCAATTCGGGGTCCCCCGGACCTACCCCTACTCCATAGAGCGTTCCCGCTGTACCCATCAGCTCTCTCCTTCCTTTACATCAAGCTCTGCTGCCGGAGACGCCGGACGGCCTGTGATGACATAGACGGGATTCAGCCCGTCAAACCGTGTCATGCCGAGGATCGGTTTGCTGCGCGCCGTCTGTAGCAGGGTGACCGAGGCATCCAATCCGGCTGTCTTCAAGGCCTTCAGGGCATCATGCAGCGTCTCAATGGTAGCTGCGTTCACGACAATCCTGCCCCCCATACAAAGGCGTGATGCACACAGGGCAATCAGCCCTGACAGCTCTCCGCCGCTGCCGCCGATGAACACAGCATCCGGATCGGGAAGTTCTTCCAGACCGGCCGGAGCCTTCGCGTGAATGGCGGGAAAATCCGTGCGGAATTTGACCTTGTTGGCCTCAATATTCGCCAGATCACCCTCGTTCTTCTCTATCGCAAACACCTTGCCATATCTGGCCAGTCGCGCGCATTCCACCGCTACCGAACCGGAGCCGGCCCCGATGTCCCATACGACGCTCCGCTCGGACAAGCACAGCTCGGACAGGCTGAACACCCGTACCTCGCGTTTGGTAATAAGCCCCTTCTCCGGCTTGCGCTGATGGAATTCCTCATCCGCGAAGCCGAAGCCCCGGCGCGGTTCGGGAGCATCCGCCTTACGGAGCAGAATGACCACGTTCAGCGGTGAGCATTCAGTTGCGGCCATTTCCTCCAGGCTGCAGCGGCGGTACTTCTCTTCAGCCCCCCCCAGATTCTCGCCCACAAACGCGTCGTACTCTGTCATGTCAAAGCGCAGCAGGTAATCCGCCAATGCGGCGGGCGTGTTCACCTCATCCGTCAGCAGCGCCACCTTGGCCTGCCCGTCAATCCGCTGCGCAAGTCCCATGATAGGGCGTCCATGAACGCTGTCCACGACCGCATCCTGCCAGCTCACTCCAAGCTTGGCAAAGGCCAGCTGCACAGAGCTGAGATGGGGAATGATCTCCAGGCTGCCCGCTTCAAGCTTGCCCGCAAGGTAACCCGCGATGCCGAAGAATAAAGGATCGCCCGAGGCGAGCACGACAATCTGTTCCCGCGCGCGCCGCTCTTCGAGCTCCGCGACAAGCGCCGCGAGCCCGCTCTTGAGCACCCTTTTCTCCCCTTTAAAATCCTGAAAAAACGCCAGCTGACGCTCCCCGCCAATCAGCAGGCCAGCGTTATGTATATGCCGGAGCGACTCCGCCGTCAGACCGTTCGCTCCGTCTTCTCCTATGCCGATGACATAAATTTTGTTATCCACTGATGACCGCCTTTCCGAGCACCTGCCCTTTCATCGTCACAAGCACCATTTCCACCGTAATTCCGCCTGCCGCATGCTCCAGACAATGGCGGCACGCACAGCCGCACAATAGCTCAAAAAATTTCAGACACTGCGCCTCTGTCATCAAATCCGCCACCTGTGAAGCCGTATTGGCTGCTGCCACTGCCTCCACCAGTTCGGGATCTGCCCCCGCATCGCGCGCAATTCCGGCCAAAAAACCAAAGTCCACCGGGGCGCTCTTGGAATGCACCATCATAACCCCCTGGGCCACCTTGGACAGCTTGCCCGGCATGCCGACCAGAATAATCTTCTTCATGTTCAGTCGTTTGCCATGCTTGACCGCAAAGCCGACAAAATCCCCCATCTGGATGAACGCTTCCTCGGAGAGATGGCTGTACATTTGCATAGCATATTTCTCACTGCTGCCGCCGGTCGTCAGCACAATCTCCTCGCAGCCGCTCGCGCTCGCCACCGAAATCGCCTGCACAACACTGGCCATGTAAGCTGACGTGGAGAACGGCACTACCACGCCACGTGTACCCAGGATGGAAATGCCGCCAATGATGCCAAGCCGTGAATTTAACGTTTTCTTGGCAATCTCTTCACCGTCGGGCACGCTGATCACCACCCGGACGCCGCGCGTCGCCCCATGCTCCTCAAGCACCTGGGAGACGGCCTCTGTAATCATACGGCGAGGCACCGGGTTGATCGCTGCCTCGCCGACAGGAACAGGCAATCCGGGCTTGGTCACACGGCCGACCCCAATCCCGCCGTCAAGCTCTATGCCTGCTTCTTCCCGCCAGCTGACTGTGGCTACGATCTTGGCCTGATGCGTGGCGTCGGGATCATCTCCGCCGTCCTTGATGGTGGCGCAGGAGGCGGAATCCGCGTCCAGCCGCTGCTCAATCAGCTCGAACGCATGATCAAAGCCGGCCGGCAGTGAAATGACCGCCTGCTGCGGAGCAATGCCCGTCAACAGCAGCTTGACCGCTCCTTTGGCTGTTGCAGCGGCACACGCACCTGTCGTGAAGCCCGACCGCATCGGCTTGTCGGGCGCAGGGGCTTCGCCGCTCTTCATGCGGCGGGGCTGCCCCGCACCTGCCGCTTCCTTCTCCATCCGTCATCCTCCTTCGGCTGCTCTTGCTGTAGTTCAGGCAGACTGCTTTTTCCGGGCTACTCCTCCTGCACCGCCATCAGCGACAGCGCATTGACCGCAGCCACGACAATGGTGCTGCCGCCCTTGCGGCCGATATTCGTAATGAACGGAATATCCAGCTTGCGCAGCTCGTCCTTCGATTCAGCAGCTGACACGAAGCCGACAGGCATGCCGATAATGAGGCCCGGCTTGGCCTCCCCGCTCTTCACGAGCCGGATCAGCTCCAGCAATGCGGTCGGCGCGTTCCCGATGGCATAGATGCCGCCCTCCGCCTGCCGGATCGCCTTGCGCATGGAGATGATCGCCCGTGTCGTATTTAACCGCTTGGCTTCCTCCATGACGTCCGGGTCGGATATATATACGTTGACGTCCATGCCAAACCGCTTCAAGCGGTCCTTGCTGACGCCCGCCTGAATCATCTGCACATCGGCCACAAACGGCTGTCCGGCACGGATGGCCTTGATGCCCGCTTCGATCGCATCCGGGTGAAATACCATACTGCGGCCAAGCTCGAAATCGGCGGATGCGTGAATAACCCGCTGCACGACAGGATACTGTCTGTCCGTGAAGGGATGCTCTCCGAGCTCCTCCGTGATCATCTCAAAGCTTTTACCCTCAATTTCCTGCGGCTGCACGGTGAGCGGTTTAAAATCTGTTTTAAAATCCATCGTATTTCACTCCCTGTTATCACTTTATTTCCATCTGGCCTGCGGTTTCAGATCTTGCCAAGCTCCTCCAGTATGCCTGCAAAATGGTCGTATACTGTACCAAAATCCACCTCGGGCCGTGAGATCAACACGACGCGGATGCCCGCGTCCAGAGCGGCCTGCACCTTTTCGTCGACTGCCCCGGTGCGCCCGCTTTCTTTGGTCACCATGACGGTAGTGCCGAAATGCTTGTACAGCGCCTCGTTTAATTCTCTTGAAAAAGGCCCCTGCATGGCGATGATGTTCTTTTGCTCCATGCCAAGCCGGCTGCATTTCTCCATATTGTCCATACGCGGAAGCATGCGTGCCACCAGCCGGATGTCCGGATCGCCGAGCAGCCGTGTAGTGAAAATCTCCAGCGTTTTGCTGCCGGTCGTGAGCATGATGGAGCCTTTCAGGGAACGGGCGGTGTCAGCCGCCTCTTCATAGGAAGCAGCCACATGCAGCAGCGAGTGGTCGTCGTAGGTGAGTCCCGCCCGTTCAAAACGGATATAGGGAAGCCCGCATTCCTTTGCGGCCGCCATGGCGTTCGCATGCGCCTCCTCGGCAAAAGGGTGGCTGGCATCAACGATCGCCCGCACCCCCATTTCCTTAATCAGCGCTGTCATATCGGCAGCGGTCAAACGTCCGGTTCGGACCTCCAGCCCGGCTGCGCGCAGGCTGGCTGCCGCGCTCTCCGTCACGACGGAGGTGAGTACACGGTAGCCGCTGCTCTGAATTTGCAGTGCCAGCTCCCGCGCATCACTTGTTCCACACAGCATGAAGATCATAAGCCGTTCACCTTTTTACCCACGGTGTTATGTGAGTGCCCATGATCATGATTGTGATCATGATGGTGGTCGTGATGATGATCGTGTCCATGGTCGTGATCGTGGTGGTGGTCATGGTGATGATCGTGCCCATGGTCGTGATCATGGTGGTGATGATGGTGCTCCTGCGCTGCCAGCCGGTACTGGCAATTGTCGCAGTTGGCAAACACCCGTCCGTGCAGCCCCTCCTCTACACGCTCCAGCACCAGCTCCACCAGCCGCGGATGGAAGCCAAAGTATCCGCCGATTTCCACCTGCACTTCCAGATGAGCCTCGGCGAATTCCAGGGTCATATCGTTGATTTTTTTGATCAGCACGCCTGTAAAAAGAAAATAAGGAAGCACGATAATTTTTTTGGCGCCCAGGCGCAGGCAGCGCTCAAGCCCCTCCGGGTAGGACGGCTGCGTTACACCGATAAAGCAGCCCTCAACCCAGGTATAGGGCAGCTTTTCCCACAGCATCCGCGTAATTTTGAAGAAATCGCTGTTCGCATCCGGATCACTGCTGCCCCGGCCCAGCACAAGCACAGCCGTATCCTGATCCGCCGCTTCGTCTGCAATGGCCGTCCCCCGGCCCATTCCCGCCGCCGCGGCAACGGGCTGCGCTTCAGCAAGCCTGCTCTGCAAAATTTCTATGATTTTCTCGTGTACCCCGATAGGACGTCCGTACACAAACTCGATTTCGGGGTATTTGGCCTTCGCCCGATCAATAGCCATCGGAATGTCGATCTTGGCATGACCGGCTGCAAATAAAATAATCGGCACGATCACGACCCGGCTTGCCCCCCGTGCCGCGCAGGCTGCGACGCCCTCGGCAATCGTCGGTCCCGTCAGCTCCAGAAAGCAGGTCTCCACCAGTGTATCCGGCGACTTGGACGCCACCGTTTTCGCGAACTCCAGCAGCTCCTGGTTCCCCTCCGGGTCCCGGCTTCCATGTCCGACTAGCAGTATTGCATTCATTAAATTCTCTCCCTTCGTATTGCTAAAACTTGAAACCAACGCTATCCCTGACCATAATGGCATAATCGTGATGATGGTAATGGTATGGTCAGGGCCTATATTTTTAGCCTTAATCGCCGCAAACCGGATTGACCTCTACAGTAACAGGGGCATCCTCATGACGGAATCCACCCACAACGCCCACACGCTTGAAAAACTTGTGGAAGCGCTCGTTCGGATGTCCTTTCTCCTTGAACTCCGACACGATGCCCTCTACGATGTCCGCAATTTGATCGGCCGGAATCCCCTCCGCGACAGGCTGTGCCGGATGCGCATTCCGTCCGAACTTTTTACCGCCAAGGAACAGGTCGTATCCGCCCTTGCGGTATACGATGCCGATATCCTCAAGCACGGCGCCGTAGCAGGCCATTGCACAGCCATTCACAGCGATGCTGGTTTCCTTTGGAGCGGACAGGCCGCCAATAACATCCTGCAGCCGCTCGGCTACCGGCACGGCATCGTCCTTCTCCAGATTGCAGAAGTCGCATGCCTTCACCTTGATCACGTCGCCGACCGGCATAATGATCAGCTTCGCCTCGGCCAGGCGCGCGACCAGTTCATCCGGGTCGGCGCACGGGACGCGCAGGATAATCTGGTGATCTGTCGTATACTCCAGTTCACCCTCATCACCTGCGGCTTCGGCGAGCAGCGCCATCTGGCGGGCGCTGAACTTCTTGTTGCCCACCCCCGGGGCAACACCGATCTCGAACAGCGCCGGCTTGCTGTGGCCGGGCGCTGTTCCTGCCGCCGCCGCGGGCACCGGCGGCGCCTGACCGCTCCAGCGGACGGCTGCTGCCTCCGGCAGCCGTCCGCCGGCGGCCAGACGGCCGAGCGCCTCGGCGGCCAGCTCGGCCGGGCCGGATGCAGCCGCTGCGGTCGCGCGCGGTTGCTCCGGCCTCTCCAGCACGGCGGTGCTCTGCCGTGCTGCCACAGGGGCGGCGGCTGACGCGCCGCCGCCGTTCCCGGCCGCGCCGAGCGACCACGGCTCGGCTTCCGGCCGCAGCCGCTCGTGCGGCTTGAGCGGCTGCTCCGCCGCATCAAGCGTATACTTGCGCTGATAGCCGCGCGGCGTAACGATCAGACCGTCATAGACCATCGTGGATGAATTGCCGATAATGACGGTCGTCAGCATGCCGATATCATGATTCAGCATGTCTTCCAGCGTAGTGACGATGACCTGCTGGCGTTCCCGGTAGGCGCTTTTGACAAGTCCGACCGGTGTCTTGGGATCACGGTAGCGCAGCAGAACTGCCTGCGTCTCCACAATCTGCCGCGTACGGCGGCCGCTGCGCGGATTGTACAGAGCAATCACGAAATCCGCAGACGCTGCCGCTTCCACACGCCGGATGATCGTCTCCCATGGTGTAAGGTGATCGCTGAGACTGATTGTGCACGCATCATGCATGACCGGCGCCCCCAGCAGCGAGGCGCAGGATTGAATGGCGGATATGCCGGGGACGACCTCAACCTCGACCCCGTCGCTCCGCCGCCAGCCTTTCTCCATCAGCACCTCATAGATCAATCCCGCCATGCCATAGACGCCGGCATCTCCGCTGGAGATTACCGCCACCTTTCGTCCGGCCTCCGCCTGCCGCACAGCTTCCTGGGCGCGGCTCACTTCTTCCGTCATCCCGGTGCGGACGATCTCCTGTCCGTTCAGCAGCGGACGAATCAGGTCCACATAGGTGTTGTACCCGATAATGACTTCACTCTCGGCGAGCGCGTCCAGCGCTCGCTTCGTAATATGCTCCATATCCCCCGGTCCGAAGCCGATCACCAGCAGCTTGCCAAGCTTGTTCATACGAATCCTCCTCCATTACACAAAATTGTTGGCCAGATAGACTTTAAACTGTTCCGTACTGCGCGGAACGGGCCTGCCTTCCCGCAGCGCGGCAGGCAGGCTCTCCCACAGATCGACAATCACGGGAATTTCCAATCCAAGCTGTTCCATAAGCTCCTTATTCGCAAAAACCTGATCCGGCGGGCCTTCCATCCGGCAGGTTCCCCGGTCGAGCACCACGATCCAGTCTGCCCAGCTATAGGCCGTATCCATATCATGGGTAGCCATGACGACCGTCACCCCGGTGCGGTGGATTTCATCGATGCTATGTAGCAGGAGTCTCTCCGAAACAGGGTCCAGATAGGAGGCCGGTTCATCCAGTAAAATCACTTCAGGCTGGGTGGCGAACACCCCTGCGAGCGCCGTACGCTTCTTCTGCCCCAGACTCAGATGATGTATGGGCCGGTCGGCCAGCTCCAGCAAGCCGAGCCGTTCAAGCGCCCGCTCCGTACGCTGCCGGATCGTCCCTTCATCCATACCGACGCTGCGCAGTCCAAAGGCCACGTCCTCCCGGGGGGTGTTCAGAATGAGCTGCTGCTCCGGGTCCTGCAGCACCAGACCGACGGCCCGGCGCAGCTCCTTGAGCCCCTTTCGCCCATAATCCATAGCCGTTCCACCGTGCAGCACCCTTCCGCCCTGCGGCTTGAGAATGCCGACCGCGTGCAGGAACAGTGTAGATTTGCCCGCACCGTTATGCCCAAGCACCGCCGTCTTCATCCCCCGTGGAATCCGCAGCGACATGCCGGCCAGTGCGGCACCTTTGGCATCAGGATAGATGTATCTTACATCCTGCCATTCCAGCACCAGTTCCACCGCATTCACCTTCCTGTCATTCAATTCAGTTCAACAAGCGGAAGCACAGCTCGGCAACGACCAGCAGCGCTGTGCCGACCCATCCTTCCACTCTGTAGCGCACAGGCATTGGCAGCGAGGCATCCGATCCCATACGAATCGTGCCCTCATAACCGCGCACGGTGTATCCGACAACAGCCCCGCGGTACCTCTCCATCGTCTTCGCAAACAATCTGCCCGCCAGGGCGGCAGTATCCGCAACAGCAGCCCGGAAACCCCTGCCGCCCCCGCGAAGCCTGCGCGCCAGCATCATACCTGCGGCCGTATCCCCCAGCAGGAACAGAAATCTGTACATAATCATCGTCAATTCAATGACCACGGCCGGAAGCCGCAGCTTTTCCATCACCTTCAGCAGACCTGTAAATGGAGTCGTGAGGATCAGAAACAGAAAACAGGACAGGCACACCCCTACCCGCAGCAAAAGCTCTTCCGCCCGCTCTGCCGCTTCGGGCGTCACCAGAAGCACATGGGTTCCCCAACCCAGCAGCACCATTCCCTGTGCAGGGCCCGACGCGACCTCAATTAGCAACGCAGGCAGACTCAGTATATAGAAGAGCAGTGAGGCGGCCAGCAAGGAAGCATACGGCTTCCATGGAACCCCGCCATACCCCACTGTCCATAGGACGAGCCAAATCCATACGGCCAGCTGAACAGGGGGATGTCCGATATAAGCCATCACAAACATCACCGCTGCAAAGCCGCTTTTCCAGAACGGTGAACAGCTGCTGAACTTTCCTTGGTATGACAGGGAATCAATCCTTCTGAGCATCTGACTGGCTGGCGTCCTTTCTCCCTTTGAACAGACCGATGATATAACCGATCAGTCCCGCACCCAGCGCAGCCTGCAGGGCAAACAGCATGCTTTCCGTTTCCGGCGGCGGCTCCAGCAGCGGCTGAAACCAGGGAGTATAGTGGGGATTGATCTGGGTAATCGCCGCCTCAGCGGCACCGTCCGCGCCTCCAAAGTCGCCACTCACCAGCAGCAACGGGAGGGCGGCCAGCAGGATGACGGCCAGCAGAACCAAACCCGTTATTGTTCTTGTCTTCATGACGGCTTGGCCTCCTTCATGCCGCGCCGGAGCACGGACAATTCATTCGGACTGTATGCTTTAAGCCATTTCCACAGCATAACCGTCAGCAATCCCTCGCTGAGCGCAAGCGGAAGCTGCGTCACGGCAAAAATGCCGCCAAATTTCAGGAACGATGCCCATATTCCGCCGTGTACGGAAGGAAAGGCGAGGGAAAGCTGCACGGAAGTAACCAGGTAAGTCGTCATATCGGCTATAGCCGCAGCGGCGAAAACGGCCAGCCACTCCTTGCGGGCTGTGCTCATAAGCAGCCTGTACGCTGCATAACCAGCGAACGGGCCGGCCACAGCCATGGAGAACGCATTCGCCCCCAACGTTGTAATTCCACCATGCGCCAGGAGAACCGCCTGAAACAACAGCACAATGGAGCCAATCACGCTCATGGGCAGGGGCCCGAGCATCACTGCGCCCAGTCCCGTTCCGGTCGGATGAGAGCTGCTGCCCGTCACGGAAGGCAGCTTCAGGGCAGACAGTACAAATGTAAACGCCCCCGCCAATCCAAGCATCAGCTTCAGCTCAGGGGCTTCTCTCGTCAGCCGGGTTACACTGCGGACACCAAAAGCGAAGAAAGGAAGAAATAAAATCCACCAAAACAACGCCCAACCGATGGGCAAAAATCCCTCCATGATATGCATGGCATAGACCTCTTGCGGGCTCACCGCCAGAAAATACAGCGTAAATGCGGTAATCAACAGCCCCAACCCAATGCCTTTACTCCGTTTAAACAACTTATCCACCCCTTTCATATTCACAGGCTCAAAAAAAGCCCCTTCCTCTAGGGATGGGGCTTGCATGTACGCAATTCAGTTACAGTCAGCCAGGCAACCTTAAACAAGGCTCCTTTACGCATAGCTTGCCCAATACCCCCGGTCAACAAGAAGATGAAACTTCACATCCTCCTCTTCATCCATGGATGAAAAATGTTCCGGAACATCGGGAGCCCCGCGCAGGCTCGTCCACCGATTCGTACACCACTCCTTTCCGCGAAGGATTACGGTGCATATAGGCAAGGTAGGTCTCCTGGCTTTGGATCATCAGTCTTCTTCGTCTTCCCCGGGTCTGATTCGAGTGACATGCTGAAGAGGAACCTCTCCAATACAGTGGCGGGACCGCTCGGGATTTGCACCCGATTCCCTGTTACCCTTTGCCCCTCGGCAAAGGCACCCTGCCTGATCGCTTATTCGATTGTGAGTCCATCATAACCCTGCCTTTGCGGAAAGCGCAAGCACGAAAAACAAGAGATGCGAGTCCGCTTCAGCCTCATCAGACGGTTTCCGCGTCGCCGGTCTGCTGAAGCGGCAGCCCGTTAGGGGAACACATTCTCTCGATCAGCGCTCCGGCATCCTCCTCAAGGATGATCAAATCCAAATGCATTCGACCCGCAAATCCCTCCTGCACACTGTGACGGATTAATTCCATTAGCGGGTTATAATAGCCGTTTACATTCAAAAGTCCGACAGGCTTGCTGTGCAGGCCGATTTGCGCCCAGCACAGCACCTCGAACAATTCTTCAAAGGTGCCGATTCCGCCCGGAAGCGCAATAAAACCGTCGGCCATTTGGTGCATTGTGGCCTTACGTTCATGCATGTCCCTGACCTCGATAAACTCCGTCAGCCCCTCGTGCACGATTTCCCGCCGAAACAATGCCGTGGGCATGATGCCCGTTACCTGCCCGCCGCTTGCGAGGGCGGCGTTGGCAGCGGTGCCCATAAGTCCGAAGCTGGAGCCTCCGTATATCAGACGCATCCCGCAGCGCGCAATATGTTCCCCGAGCCGGGAAGCCTGCTCCCTGTACTCCGGAGCCACTCCATCGTTAGAGCCTGCAAACACACAAATCGACCTCATGATTCAGCACCTCTCTCTATCCATATTCAGCAACGGCATCCAGTAGTTATCTAAATTCAGCTTTCTCGTTGTATCATAATAGAACTTGCGGCCAGTGAAAAGGAGCGCAGTACCCCGATGCCCTATTTTAAAGTAGACCAGAGCAGGCTAGTTGTGCCTGGCTTGGCTAGGCGCGCATAAGAGAAGAAGCCGCTATCATTAGCGACCTCAATCACAAAATCTGTATTCGTTTTCTAGTGCTCTTCCTCGGTATCCTTACTGATCTCTACTTCTGTTCTCATTTGGCTTTGGACAGTGCTCTAATTTCCTTCCCAATGTTTAAATGGACCTTCCCTCTCCACAATATCAGCATTCGGCATGATTTGTGTCCAGTTTCCGTCACCACGGTCTGTATATCCATAGACTTTATTAGGCTTATCCTTAAACACTACTTGGACTCCAAATGTAGGCACTTTTCCAAACTCTGCTTTGACACTTTGAAGATCAGAGGAACTATATTTTTTTTGACTTATAAGATAATTACGCAACTTTCGCAGAACCCAAATCCACTTCAACCTTTGTAGCTACTTGGTTCGAGGAATTCGAATCCCCTTCTAGTGCTGGACAGTCAAGCCGCCAGCCGATCGTGGCAAGACATGTGATACTCGCTTTTCAGGAGCTTTGCACGATTATCCCGTTGGATCAGGTCAAGAAAAACAGAAAACCGGAACCGAAAATACACTTTAGGCACGCTAAAGAAAATAACGGATCAAATGAGGCACAAAAATGCCTGTTGTTACGCGATTCAGAACCATCGAATGGGTCTATTATCTTTTTGGATTGTGCCTTACGGAGAAGCAGATCGATTCGAGGTCATGAGACGTTCCTTGGAGAAAGCAGAGCGTTTAGGTGATGGGAAACCGACCGAGAGAGAAGGAGGGAGCGGAGCAAGGCACCGAAAACATAAAAAGACCCTGGTCCTCGTTGCCGCTTGAACCTGAATGTTTCCGATGTCCTCGTTCATGCTAACCCACACCGATCAAGCGACGTACCTTATGCTCACCTTTCCTCGTTCAAGCCCTGCGATCAGGCCGCAGCCGCAAGAGGCTGCACCGGTTGGCGCGCAATCAGTCGGCGGTAAGGGATCGCCGGAATCGCCACGCCCATGTACAGCAACTTCTGCCACATCGTTTCTTCCCCTTCAGACAGGTGCAGTCGGCGGCGTCCGGTGTACTCGTTGAGGTACGCCTGCAGATGCTTTGTTCCTAAGGCTACATACGTACTCTTCAACGATTTCCACGCCTCTCTCACTACTTTCCGCAAGGGCGTATACAGTCGATAGGCTTGAAGGAACGATTGTACCGCCGATGCACGGACATCTACCTGTTCGTTGATGAACGCAGCGAGTTCGTGCCGATTCGCTCTTTGCCCATCTCCCTTCTTCTGCGGGACCAGGCGGATTTTGATCTGCTCCGGCTCGCCCGACTCCGTGACCGTGCACCCGGCTACGACCGCCGAAGCATGCGGATGAGAAAACTGAGGCCGGGACGGATTACACCCATACCGGTCGCTGTTCACCTTCACGTCTCCGCAGAGCAGCTCCCGGGCATCGAACTCTCCGATGGCATGGCGGATTCGATGAAGCATTGCCCAGGCGGTCCTGTAGGTGACCTGGATCACCTGGCTCAGCCGCATCGCTGAGATGCCATCGGGGAGCAGGAACAACTCCAGCGCCTGGAACCACTTGGTCAGGGGGAGATGCGTTCGTTCAAAAATCGTGCCGACCAAAGCCGACGTTTGATGCGCACACCTGGCGCACTCGAACATGGGGATGCGCCGGGAAGTCAGACGACTGCAGCGGGTGTGAGCGCAGCGCGGGCAGACGAAGCCGTTCGGCCACTTCATCGCGATCAATGCCTCCATGCAGGCCTGCTCGTTGTGATAACGACGGCTAAAGGGTTGAAGTTCCGTTTCCGCTTGGACTTCCATGTCTGCTCGCCTCCGAATCCATAATATACGAACATAAGTTCTTTTTTCATTATACCAAACATGCGTTCCTGTTTCAAGCCGAACATCCCACTTGAGCTGCTTCTTTTTTTCGTATCTCGTATCTCGTTTCTCGCTTCTCTTTATTCCTTCCCCTAGGCCCCCCGAACCTCCAACCCCCGCATTCTGATCAAAAGGGATAATGGTGCAAAGCTGTATGGAAAGGCATTAGGCATTAGGCATTAGGCACCAGGCAACGGACACCAGCCACCACATCCTATAGACACCCATCTCACTCTGGCTACTAGACTCTGAGGGGGGAGAATCTTCTTCTTCCAACAAAGCTAGCAAACAGCTGTCTGCTTTGATTCAGCGTCAACCCCAGCAGTGGATCTCCGTTTTGCCCAGTTACATCAAGGCCTGTTTGCCGATTTCATGCTCCGAAAGTTGAGATACAATGAATACAAGCGATACTATCCATAGTATAATTTTTTTCATTGAATCCTCCATTCTAAAATCGAAAATAAACAGCCAGCCTCTGTCCTCAAATAGATCTATATCAAAATTGCTGCTTGAGGTGTCAAGCTAATTCTTCGTAACCAACATACTAGATTACATTCAACCAATCCTAATGAGGCATAAAAAGACGACCATCATTCCCAGAAACGGGTCTGTAGGTCGTCTTCTTAGTTACACTCACTTAACTCTTTCGAAAAACTATAGATCACTTCAAATACACATATCAGATTTTTCCTTTGGCGTTATTTCCAAGGACTTACCGGAAAATACCTTTACCTTACGATAGCCGATAGCCCGCTGACCTAGCGGTTCAAATACGCATTCATTACCTTTCCGGTCAGGATGTAAACGAATATGCTCCGGCTCTTCTTCAATCTTCGTCTACTTGCTCATAAATAGCTGCATTCATCTCTTGGATGAACGCCTGCCATTTCCAGAAGTGACATACCTTCTTTGTATTCCACAATGCGGCTACCTTCCAAACGATAGGAAATTCGTTCGTACTCCTGTAAGGCATTCACGATCATTCGATATTTATCCATGTCGATCATCGCCACTTTCAGTTGGTCTTTGATCACAATGCCGGGTTTTCCATCTTCCTCCAAGATTGAGGCAAGTCCTAACAGGTAATCCCTTTATTCATTTTCCACTTTGCCATCCATTTGGCTGTTTGTCAGACAGAAACCATTCGCAGATCCGGATTCGAAATAGCGTCCCAGCTCCACCATCATGCTGCCCATACGCTCCTCGGTCGGCATGACAATGCGTTCAATGCCTTCCTCCAGCATCGCCTGTGCCGTTACTTTCCCGACGGAAACGGCAATAATGTCGCTCTGGAAGGCGGCCATCACCTCGTCCATGGCGCCGCGGCTGCGTGCATATTCGGCCAGGAAACGAATTTGCGGTCCGCTGGTAAACGCCACGGCATGCACCCGCCGTTGCACAATATCATTGACCAGGTCTTCCAGATCCTTCGTTTCCGGCGGCACATGCTTGTAAGGCAGCAGCTGCCGGACATGCGCACCCTGCTCCTGCAGCCAGTCAACCAGACGCGGAGCGGGATCACCGTGCAGCTGCAAGAGCACTTTTTTGCCTTTCAGGCTATAGGGTGCAAAAGAACGGATCAGCCCCTCTGTACTCCCATCATCGTCACGTACCACCGGCATCAATCCGCGCTTCCTGAGCGCATTTACCGTTTTATAACCGCGCGCCGCAATCTGCGATGCTGCCAGCAGCTCGTGCAGTTGCCCGGCAACCCCCATTTCCTCAGCCATTTGATACAGGGCATCCAGGCCCATGCCTGTCGTCAGCAGCGTCCAGTCCGGCGGGGAGCTTAGCCACGATTCAATACCGGCGCGGAGCTCGGCGTCGTCCAGGAACACGGTCCCCTGTGCCGGACGAAGCAGCGCCACTCCCCCCATTTTCTCTACCAATGTCTTCATTTCCTCTGATTTGCGCGGTCCTGCCAATGCCACGGTCTTGCCTGCCATACGCAATGCCATAAAGCTCCTCCCTTGCTGCTCGTACATTTGCATACAAGTATACCGTTCGGCGCAAAAAAGGCAACAGCAAATTGCTTGCAGGATGTATGACTTACGCAGGGTCAGGCTGCGCCTCCCCTTTTTGTCCACCTTCTTTCTTCGGATGCAATATAAAGAAGAGCACAACTGGCAGAACCACATAGAAGATCAGGACGTATACTGCCCATTCCCTGCTGAAAGCAAACAGCTGCGGCAAATTTTCAAAAAACCAGAAGGTGCACGCAAACCCCAGAATTCCTACCGGCAGAACCGTAAGCTCACCCTTGACGGCAGGCAGCAGCCGCCTTGAAGCGCTGCACAGCACATACAGATCAACCCCCGCTTTGATGATAACTGTTGGCAGTGTCCCTGCCGCAATCAGCAGATCGAACCTGTCCAGAAAATCCGTAATTTGCACCTGCCGGACAAGTTCGTAGGACGGGAAGGTCAGACGGGCCGTAATCAGCGGACCAAGCACGGTCTGCTGCTGCAGCATCAGAATCATGAGCATCAGCACACTGCCCAGAACCCCGCCAAGCATACTGCGGAGCCGGCAATTCTCCCCGGACAGCACGAAGGGAAGCACCGCCAGGTCAGCCATGTAGGCCAGCATGTGCCAGCTTCCGCGTACAAATCCTCCGGGATTGAAATCAAGCACAGGCCGCAGCAGCGACGGATCCATCGCTTTTCCCAAAGTAATCGGCACAATCATGGCTGTGACAATAAGGGATGGAATAAACATTTCCGCCATGCCAACCAACGTGCCAATCCCCCCCCGAGCCATAAAGACGATCGTAATCAATAGAAAAAACGCAGTCACGATAATCGGTGTTAACGGCAGCAGCGTAATCGCGACGTGATTCGTCAATAGTCTTATGTCTCTGGCCAATACAATCAGGTTGAACCCGAAATATAAAAGCACCAGCAGCCGCCCAAAGACGGGGAAGCGGGAGATCAGGGCCGCAAATAAATCCTGATTGGAAAACCGTCTTTGAATCCTGCTCAAAACCCAAACGGAAAACACCAGCACCAGAGCGGCTGGCAGAGGAGTCAGAAACATGTGCTGTTCAGCGGCTTCGGCTGCCTGCGCCGGGGCATGAAACGAAGTGACCGTTATACTCATCAGCATGCCAAGAAAAACAATCTGCCTTGTTGTGAAATGCTTCGTCATCTTCATTGCTCCTTCCCGGTCGAAAATCTTTTCAGAAACTCTCCCCTAGGGCAGAGGAACCAGCGCATCGATCGCATGGGCCAGCAGCACCGAAGGATGAAGCATGGACGATGAGTTACCCGTTTCATAAAGCCAGATGACAAAGCTGATCCCATAGATGCTGAAAGCAAACCAGCGGTTCGCCGGGGATGAATTTTTCAGCTTTTTCCGGTCCATCGCATACATGAGCACAATAACCAGCAGCATCGGCACAACAAGTTTTTCAATCATGGATGATCTGATCCTCCCTCAGCCCCAAAGGGCTCCGTAATTGCGCCTGTGTTCTCAACATGCACATTCGTCCGGACTTCAACCTCAATCTCCGGATACAGCGTAGACCAGCGTCCCTGCACCCGATCCCAAACGCTCGGAAGATTCGTTTTGAGCACCCTGCCAAGGCCCAAAACATCGGATTGATAATCCCGCTGTACAACCCGTATGCTTTCCTCGACATTTTGGCGGATCAGATCCTCCGCTTCGCGCTCAAGCCATTTGATTTCCCGGGGCTGTGCCATATGGTAAGTGGACTCGTTCTCGCTCACTTCCCCTTTGACGCGCAGGTTCATGATCATTTTGATTTCATCCCCCTGTACAGAAGGCTTGATCTTAACATCGGTTTCGTTTAACAACAGCATAATCTCACCTTTACCCTTGGGCGGTGCTATGATGAACTCCGTCGATTTGGACTGACCCATAGCAAGCAGCAGCCCCCTCGCCAGCTCATGGCTTACCGTACCGGCTACCTTGTCTCCCTTAAACACCGCCAGACCTTTGATTTTGATATTTTTTTTGCTGCCCTTCCAGCCCTTAGGCAAACTATCTGTAAGCCCGACAACAGGCAGTACGGGATCGACCCCCTCGCTCAGCATGGTATGTATTAGAAGCTTCAGGCTGCGCGGTTCCTTCATATATGAAATCGCCAGCTCACGCACCATCTCTGCAGGATACTGCTCAATCGGCGCCTGCGCCCGGAAAATATCGGCTCCGCGCCCCTCGGCAATCACGATAAGGGCAGAAAGCCTGTTCTCAGGGCTGCGGGCCAGTACATCGATCAGGCGGGCAATTCCCTCCCTTGCCATATCCGCTCCAATAATCAGCATCCGTCGATGCGAATAGTTAAGCTTCCTTGACGTACTCTCCTGTTCCTTGTCATTTACTTCCCGCATCGTCCTTCCTGCCTTCGATTCCAGGTAGTAGGATTTATCCCCGCTGGTGCCTCCCCCTCCTCCAGCATTCCCCGAAGCGCCGAGCTGACCGGGTAAGGCAATTTGCAGTGTATTCCTGTATTGCTCCCCTTCTTTATCTACGGCGGTTCCCAGGACAAATGCAACATCATTGATCTCCTTGCGATCCCAACAGCCCCCGAGCAGGCATGAACATATCAGCAGGAGCAGTACCTTTCCCGCCCTCATGGATTACCACTCCTTCTCCTCGAGTTGCCTTCCGTTCATGCCTTTTTTCTGCCGATGTTCATTATCTGACGCGAGCCAGGAAGGGCGGCTCATCATGTTCCACCATGGGGTTCGGACCAGAATGTCCTTCTGGTCTGAGTGACTGTAAGGGCTGAATCCAGCCAGATACGGCATCCCGAAGGAGGTTAATTTGGTCAAATGCACGGTGATCAGGACCATGCCGATGATGATCCCGAACAGCCCGAAGGCCCCGGCCAGCATCATGAGCGGGAAGCGCAGCATCCGGACCGTAATCGCAAAATTAAAGCGTGGAATCGTAAAGGACGCGATGCCGGTCAGCGAGACGATGATCACAACAGGCGCCGAAACAATGCCTGCCTGTACTGCCGCTTGCCCGATCACGAGTGCTCCGAGAATACTCACCGCCTGTCCCACGGTCTTTGGCAGCCGAATCCCGGCCTCCCGCAGCGCTTCAAAGGATACTTCCATCATCATCGCCTCGACGATGGCCGGGAAAGGAATGGATTCACGGGCGGCGGCTATGCTCAGAATCAGCGTTGTAGGCAGCATATCCTGATGGAAGGTCGTCACCGCAATATACAGCGCGGGCAGGAAGAGAGCAATCGTCAGAAAAAAGAATCGAATCCAGCGCACCATATTGCTGATAAAAAAACGTTCGTAATAGTCCTCGCTGGCCTGCAGCATTTGCCACATCGTGACAGGTCCGATCAATGCAAACGGAGTGCCATCCACAAGGATGGCAAAGCGGCCCTCCAGAAGCTGGGCGACCACCGTGTCCGGCCGTTCCGTATACTGCATTTGCGGGAAAGGCGAATGGGGGTGGTCTTCGATCAGTTCTTCGATGTAGCCTGTTTCCAGAACGGCATCGATCTTGATTTGATGCAGTCTTTGTTTCACATCTTCAATCAGCTTTTCACCGGCTATCCCCTCTATGTAAGCAAGCGCGACGCTGGTCTTAGTCTGTTCTCCGAGAGTAAGGGCGTATAGCTTGAACATGGGGTTCTTCAGCTTGAAACGCAGCAGTGCCGTATTCACCCGCAGCGTCTCGTTGAAGCCTTCACGCGGTCCACGGATTACGGCCTCGGTCTCAGGCTCCTGCACGCCACGCCGCGTGCCGCCTTTTACACTGAACAGGTAGGCCGTGGCCAGACCTTCCAGAAACAATACGGCACTGGCGTCCAGAACAGCTTCCGTTGCCTGCCGAAATTGATCCGCCGACTTGACCTGAGAAAGAGAGATACGCGTCTCGTCCACCGGCTCCAAATGCACCTCTGTCCCTTCGTTGGTCTCAATCAGCGCTTGAATAACAGGCTGCAGGATGTGCAACTGCAAATCCTCGGTTTTAACCGTTCCCTCCAGAAACACCAGTAATCCCTTGCGGCCCGGTGCCACCGTAAACTTGCGAAAAATGATATCCGAACAATCACGCAAAATATCCCTCATCGCCTGCTCATTTTCGGCAAGACTGCTGCTCAGCGGTCTTTCAAGCCACTTCATTTCAGGCAGCTTTTGCGAAGGTTGCCCGCTCCGGTCTGCTGCGGGCTGTGTCCTTTTCTTCCAGGGATATCGGATCTTCTTCATTTGCCCTCCTCCTTCACACTCCTTGCGTGGCCAAATGTGGTTCTGTTGGTTAGGATGTGTTCTGGCAGGTAAATTTATGTACATGAGACGCTAACTTGGGGTCAGCAGTGAAAAATAAAAACGAGGCTGCCCGGCAATGAACGGCAGCCTCGTTTGTTATTAAATTCAATATGGTATATGTTGCTTTCACAAAAAATTATTGCACTTCTTCAGGAATCTCAATAAAGAAGTTCGTTGGATTAACAGGTTTTTGACCTGACTCTGTACTTTGTCCGTTAGGGGCGATCATTTTCATAAATGATAAGACAGAAACTCAAACCGCTCATGAGCTACATTTAAGTCAGCAGGCAGTGAACAAATGGAACAGAAAAATGCTAGATTTATTACGTCAGAAGATGAGTTCCTCCGTTTGCTGAACTCGCCCAGAAATAGAACGATAGAGATACGGCCCTAAAATTACTTGGTTTTTTTGAATAGGATCACCGAGGCCGCTGATTTAGAGCTAGAGAATGACTTGAAATGAAAGATTTCCTCTGTATCCTCAAAGCACAGTTTATATCATGAACAAAAAAAGACCGAACCGCAGCGATCATCGCCTGGTTCGGTCTTTCTTCCATCATTACCTCAGAGATTGTTCCAACTTAAACAGTTTGGGTGCGGCTGGACCCGGATCTTTTGCGGGCAATGGCTGCATCCACCGAATAAGCTCCCGCCCCCGTAAATACCTGCTGCAGGGCGGCGAACAAAACGATCAGATCGAATTCAATCGCCATATATCCCTGGCCGAACTTAGCCGTCAGCAGCACGCCGATCATATTCACCGTCAACGCTGCACCGGCAAAGCGCGTGCCCAAGCCCAGAATGAGCAGAATACCGCCAACAAGTTCAACCGAAGCGACGACAGGAGCGAGAAAACCCGGAAGTCCGAGGCTCTGGAAGAAGCCTGTCGTCCCGCCAAGTCCCTGAAATTTCTGAGCACCATGCACAATAAAAATGATTCCCGTCATCCATCTCACCAGCAGCAGTCCTATGCTTGTCATCGTTTGGTTCATCATTTATTCCTCCTTTTTTTCACTACGATATGTAGTGTAATAAAGCATAAAAATCCAGACTTGTATATATAATCTTCTATTCGCGCACACACTGACTATATCAGCGCAAGCGCGAATAGAAGGGACAGCAGAGACAATACGTATAAAGATATCATGACAGGACGCCAAGGCAGCCTGGGTGTTAGCGCCTGATGCGGGTCCAGAATGCGGGAAATCCGGTAATTAATTGAGGTCTCCGCAAAAGACGAGCACACGGCTGTCATCAGCGGCTTGGAAGTCCCCCGTGAAGGGTTGCGCAGCAGCTTCAGCAGCGCACTGCCGATGCCTGCCGGAGTTCCGGTACGGCTGATGGCCTCATTATCCGCCAAAATTTCGCGGGCCGTCTTGTAATGATCGAGAATATGCCGCAGTACAGGCACATAGAACAGCAGGGAAGAGCACAACTGCAGCAGCCACGTTTTTAACGGATCGTAATGCCGCATGTGGTAGGCTTCATGATAGACGACCGCCGCCTCTTCCTCCTGATCCAGCATCGACAGCAGTGTGGAGGACAGTACAATTTTCGGGAAAAGCAGGCCCATAGTGAAAGCTGCAGGTTTGTCGTAATCAATCACCCATATGCGGCTTCCCAGTTCACCATACCTTGCGCCCAATTCCTCTGTCTGCTGCAGATTTCGCATGCTTTCCAGCTGCAGGAATGCTCTCCTTGTTGCTATACATTGACGTACGGCAAACCAACCAGCCACTGCAAAGGTTAGCGTGACCAGCCATGTCAATCCGTCAACTACGTAATCGATGCCTAAGGCATGCAGCAGCTGCCTGCAGATTTCAAAAACATTAAAGTTCAAATCCCAGCCGAACGCCATATGCCCGCCATACATCCCCATTTGCAACAGGATGATCCCGGACAAGCCTGCACCGGCCGTAAACAGCAGTTTGGATCGTGTTTTCCACATCGCTCACAATTCCTTTTTCCATTGTTTGATTTTTTGTTCAAGCCGTTCAATCAACTCCGGATCGGCTTCATCCAAGGCATCAATCATATGGTTGACCGCAAGCGGCCCGAACTGCTCAATCAGCTCATGGCTGAGCTCCTTCGACTGCACGTCCATAAATTTCTCCCGGCTTTGCACCGGACGGTATAGCGATGTGCGTCCGCGGAGCTTCTTGCTGAGCACGCCCTTGTCCACCAAACGGTTCATGACAGTCATCACCGTATTGAAGCTAATGTCCTTGTCATGCTCCAGCAACGTCTGCACTTCCTTGATGCTCCGGTCAGGCGCATTCCATAAAATATCCATAATGCGGGATTCCAGAGGTCCGAAAAAACGGTTCAGCCCTCTCTCTCCGGTCTTAAAGTTCAGTCTTCTCATCCTGCACACCTCTCACACTACCCATTGTAGTGATGCTTGATCTGGAAGTCAACTGTCAAAAACTGTTGATCTGGTGCTCACCTTCTTCATGTTCTGAGACGCTCCGAGAACGAACCATTCCTCCAATCGCTGTTATCCCCAAATTTCGCAATTATTTTTCAGTGGAAGAAATTTGGCGATAAAGGCGAACGCTACCGCTTTTCCGGAATTGCTTCGCCCTCTCCGCTGCTGCGTGTATATCCCTGCTTAAGAATACAAAAAGAAATCGCCAATCCCTTCCGATTACTAATAAAAAAAGGCGAGAATAGAAAAAATCCTCCTATTCACGCCCTAACGTTGCATTAACTCTTTCATAAAGACAACTTGTAGCCCTGATCATTTCTGATTCCCTCAAAATTTCAGGTTTTCAGGCCGATCGTGCGCCCGCTGGAAATCTAACGGTTGTAGCAGCTGCTATTTCGCAAAATAAGACCTTTTCTAAATTCTAACGGTCGTGACCAACGTTATTCCCCTGAATTTAGGCAAAATCATCCGGGTTAAGCGAAATAAGCGACATGGCAACCGCTATAATTTGAAATCGCTATTCTTGGGACCAATAGCGGTTGTAGCATCCGTTAGAGCGCTCCCCCAACATTCCCTGTTATTCTGTTAATCAGCCAATCTGTAACCTACGCCTCTTACCGTGGTAATGTAGCGCGGTGCTGCCGCATTATCTCCCAGCTTCTTTCTGAGGCTTTTGACATGCACGTCCACCACATTGCTGCCCCCGTTAAAATCCGTCTCCCAAATATCATGCAGCATCTGCTCGCGGGAAATCACACGGCCCTGTGTCTCAATCAGCTTGAGCAGCAGATCGTACTCTGTCTTGGTCAGGCTAAGCTGCCGCTCTGCCTGATGGACCGTCATTTTGTCACGATCAATCCATATATCCTTAAAGACGATGCGCTGTCCGGCAACAGCCTGCCCCTTCTGTGCAGGCCGGCCGCTCAGTATTCGTTCAATCCGCTGCACCGGACGGGCAGAAGCGGCAGGCCAGCTTATAAGCTCTTCATGAGGCAACAGCTGCCGAGCCGCTTCCATCAAGACATCATTCACCAGATATATATGCGGCTCAGCCCCTTCAGCAAGAGATTCATGCCACCGCTGCAACGCGAACGCATCCTCAAAGGTTGTAGCATCAAAAAGAATCAGGTCCGGCAATAGCTGCTCCTGCAGCTCGGGACTCCAGCGATGGAACGCCATGACATCATAGCAGGCATCCGTCAGCATCCGCACCCATGCCTGCACAACACCCGGAACTGCGCTGATCAGCGCAATCCGCCGTGTAGTCGTACAGAATAAAGGCTGATTGGCCGCCGGCGACTTCGGGGCAAAGCGCGCCCGGACGGTACGCGGCAGCCGGACTCTTGCAACCGCATGGCTTATCTGATTCGTTTGCTTTGACATTCCGGACATACACCTCCGAATACGACATGGGCATGGGCAATATCATACCCCGTTTCTGCCATAACTTCCTTCGTCCATTCCGACGGAACTTCGCTCATCACCTCATCCACCCGTCCGCACACCTGACAGATGACATGCTGATGATCATCCATGCGCCCGTCATAACGGCTGGCCGCCTCCCCTAGCTTCAGCTCACGGATCAGCTCTTTATCCGTCAGATAACGCAGCGAGTTGTACACTGTACCGTAGGCCAGATTGTAACCACGCTCCATCAGCCGGTTCATGACGTCCGCCGCTGTGGGGTGATCATTGGATTCACGAACCACATCATACACAGCCTGCCGCTGTGAGGTTAAATTTAGAGTTCTCATCCCGTGCATCTCCCTTTTATATCACTAAGTCTTTTCATTACAGTTGATATTAGATTAGAATAATTATCGTTTATTTTTAGACCTAGTATAAATCTTATTTTATAGTTCGTCAATACAACAGCAAGTTTAAGACAGCCCCTTTCGCAATGAGAAGCGGCCCGGGACAGCCAGCTTTGCCCTCAGTGATCCCGACCAGAAAATGTGACTTACATCACATAACCAAATACAATATATAGCTAAAATAAGGATACTTTGTTCTATATATTGTGAAATTCGGAGGAATAAATTATGAATATGTTGTCAGATTCCTATGTCCGAACTATCGGTGAACGGGTGATCGGAGCATGTGACCCCGATATTTTGCGTGAAAATGCCAACCTGAACGGAGAATCCTTCAGCGGCAAAATGAGCAGGCTGGGATCGGAATACGCCAAATGGTATGCCAGGGAATTCATTCTCCCGAGCGAGCTTAAGCAGGCGGCAGATCAGGGATACATCTATGTCCATGACCTGGATCAGTATGCGCTCGGCACAACGAACTGTATCTTTATTCCATTTAACAGGCTGCTGGAAAGAGGATTTAATACCGGCAACGGATCGGTAAGAACGCCTCAGACCATCATGTCCGCCATGGCGCTTGTGGCCATCATTTTTCAGGCACAGCAAAACAGCCAATTTGGCGGCGTGTCTGCCAACAAGATCGACTGGGACCTTGCCCCTTATGTAGCACGCTCTTTCCGGAGACACTTCAGTAAGGGACAGCGGCTTTTTGCAGAGACAGCCCCATCCGCCTATGAACAGATACATATGGAAAGTGAAGCAGCACGGAATGCCTGCCCCCGCTCCTATGCGTTCGCTATGGAAGAAACGATCGCGGAAACGCGCCAGGCGGCAGAGTCCCTCATCCATAACCTGAATACGATGAGCAGCCGGGCCGGAGGTCAGATTCCTTTTACCTCTCTTAATTACGGTATGTGCACTTCCCCCGAGGGAAGGCTTGTATCCCGCACGCTGCTGGAAGCAACGATCCGCGGGCTGGGCGCAGGCGAAACGCCTGTGTTTCCACAGCATATTTTCCAGTGCAAGCAGGGGATCAATCAAAAGCACGGCGACCCGAACTACGATCTGTTCCTGCTGGCCGTCGAGTGCTCCAGCAAGCGGTTGTACCCGAATTTCGTCAATGTGGACGCCTCTTTTAATTTGCCGTATTACCGGGAAAACGATCCGGATACGATTATCGCCACCATGGGGTGCCGTACCCGTACCATCGGCGACCGGTTTGGCAGAAACCGCCAGAGCGGGAAAGGGAATTTGTCTTTTAATACGATCAACCTGCCGCGTATCGGTATTGAGCATGGCATATGCAGAGGGAACCGCAGCCACCCGGATATCAAGGGATTTTACGCCACGCTGGAGAAGAGCATGAACATTGCTCTGGAGGGGTTGATCCACCGCTACCGCATTCAGGCCCGTCAGCCTGCGAAGGCCTCCGATTTCATGATGAGGGAGGATGTATGGGAGGGCGGGGGCCAGCTGTCTCCCGAAGAAGAGGTCGGCCGTCTGCTGAAGCACGGTACATTGGCCATCGGATTTATCGGGCTGGCAGAATGCATGAAAGCGATGTATGGCATGCACCATGGGGAGAGTGACACCGTACACAGGGAAGCACAGCGCGTCATTGCCGCGATGCGTGCTTTCTGTGACCGGATGAGCGAAACGCATGACCTGAACATCACCCTGTTTGCGACACCTGCCGAGGGACTTGCAGGCAAATTCACGAAGCTGGATGCCGCGGAATTCGGAATCATTGAAGGGGTTACGGACCGCGAGTATTATACGAACTCTTTTCATATTCCCGTTTATTACAAAGTAACAGCGGCACGCAAGATTGATCTGGAGGCGTCTTTCCATACCTACTGCAATGCGGGTGCCATCTCCTATATTGAACTGGATGGCAATGCCCGCAGCAACCCGGAGGCGTTCCGGTCCATCGTGCAGTACGCCCTCTCCCAGAATATCGGGTATTTTTCCATCAATCACCCGATTGACCGGTGCCCGGATTGCGGATATGAAGGCATCATTGGCAGTGAATGCCCGCAATGCGGCACGGACGAGGAAGCCACCCACTTTCAGCGGCTGCGCCGTGTCACCGGTTATCTGACCGGAGATTATACCGTCCGTTTTAACGCGGCCAAGCAGGCAGAGGTTCGGGACCGGGTGAAGCACCGTTGAATTGGTGCGGTTACATTCCCGAATCGCTGAATGAAGGAAGCGGCCTGCGCGCCGTCGTATTCATCAGCGGCTGCCGCCACGCCTGCCCCGGCTGCTTTAACCCCGCCTCATGGAGCTTCCGCGCGGGGGAGCTCTTCACCCTGGAGCAGCAGCAGTCCGTGATCCGGGAAGCGGCAGCCAATGCACTGCTAGATGGTCTTACATTGTGCGGTGGCGACCCTTTCTTCTCGGCAGCGGACTGCATTCCATTCGTGCAGACATACAGAGCCGCCTGCCCCACCCATACGGTCTGGGCGTACACAGGCTTTACGTTCGGGGAACTGATCTGCGACCCGTCTATGCTTGAGCTTGCCAGGCTATGTAATGTCATCATTGACGGCCCCTTTGTCGCGGAAGAAAGAGATGTCTCCCTGCCCTTCCGGGGAAGCCGGAATCAGCGGCTTGTCGATGTGCGCAAGAGCCTGGAGGCGGGTCATGTCATCGATTGGCAGCCGGCATATCTATAGCTCTGTGCCATTCTTCTGCAGCGAATATCATCTAAAGAGTAGGCATAAAGTCAATGGACTTGTACATACCATGGTAGCAGAAGGAGGATGGTGTATGTCGGTTGAATTCAGTGTTTTCCTGATCGCCATTGCATTTGTCGGGCTTGTCGTCAGCGTCATCGCGCTGCTGCGCAAAGTGCTGGTCTCCCTGGATGAAGCGAACAAGGTGCTGGCCGAAGCACGTACCGCCGTCCGGGATATAAACAGCGAGGTAGGCAGCGTGCTCCAACATGCGAACGAAATTGCCGTTGAGGTAAAAGACAAAATCCGGGCCATTGATGCCATCGTCAACTCCGCGCAGGATGTCGGCCAAATTCTGCACACCGTTACGGACACAGCCAGAAGGGCCGTCGCCGTGTTGAACTACAGCAGCCAGGCAGTGTCGCCAGAGTATGTACCCGCAAACAAAATTACGATACGAAAAACGTCTATCGAAGCAGCGGCAAAGGAGACAGACCGCATTTAACGGTCAGCCTGTTGAGAACCCCCTCAACAGGCTTGTTTTTTATGTTCATTTGTGGATTTCTTCATACTTTTCTAGAAAAAATGCATGGCTGCATTTAAGGGTTAGCCAGTCTGCATCCGGGTGATCTCACTCGAATACTTCATCTAACAAAAGAGTAACGAAATACATAAGACAGTTTGGGCTTGTTTTATCCTGTACATAGGCTTTACAATTATAAACATGCAAGGCGGTGGAGTCGGAAAAGGCTGATCGTTTTTCGGTGATTAACTATGAAGGTATCAAGGTTAAAGAAGACTGCTCTGCTACTCCAATGCGCAGCATTTGCTGCAATGCTCAAGCAAACAGCAGAGGATGACATCCCCTGCTGTTTCTTTGTTTAGTGGTCGGAGGAGGATGAATGCAGCGGCATTGGAATGCTGCTTCCGTCTCCGTTTGTTTTCGCCGGACAGGAATCGGTATAATAGACTTGTCATATGGTATACCGCTTCAAGAACCTTTACTCTGGGAGGAGAATCACGATGTTCGTTGTGACCAATACGATCAAAGTCAAGGAAGGGGCCGGTAAAGAGCTGGCCGAACGGTTTGCCGAAGGGCAGGGCGTACAGGAAATGCCGGGCTTTGTGCGTCTCGAGGTGTGGCATGGCGTCAATAAGGAGCAGGAAGAGCTGAAGGTATGCACGATGTGGGAGAATGAGCAGTCTTTCCGCAATTGGACGTCAAGCGATGCTTTTCGTGCGGCACACCAGGGCCGGGGCAAAAACGAGGCCATTCTTGGCGCTTCCCTGGACACCTATGAGTTAATGGTACAGGTATCCGCAGAAGAATAACCCTTTCATACCAAAACCCTTATAATCATAATCAGGAGGCATATTTTTATGGAACTTAAGAACAAAACCGCCGTCATTACCGGTGCGGGCAAGGGCATCGGCAGAGCGATCGCTGAAGTTCTGGCTAAAGAAGGCGTCAGTCTTGGTCTCATCGCACGTACGGCTGCTGATCTGGAGCAGCTACAGGCTTCATTGGGAAATACATACGGTGTAAAAGTAGCCAGCGCGGTGGCGGACGTATCCGACCGCACGCAGGCTGAAGCGGCTGTAGCTTCGCTCGAGATGGAGCTTGGCGCTATCGACATTCTGATCAATAATGCAGGAACCGCCACCTTCGGTACCGTGCTGGACATGGATCCGGAGGAATGGGAGCGCATCGTGCGCGTAAACCTGATGGGCACATACTACGTGACACGTGCCGCTCTTCCAAGCATGGTGGCGCAAAGCAGCGGCACCATTATCAACATTTCCTCGACGGCAGGGGAACGGGCAGCAGCTACCACCTCCGCTTACAGTGCATCGAAGTTTGCGGTTCTTGGTTTTACGGAATCGCTGATGCAGGAGGTCCGCAAATCCAACATCCGTGTTACGGCACTGACACCAAGCACTGTAAATACGGAGCTGGCCTCCGGTGCCGGGCTCAAAATCGGTGATGAAGACCGCATGATGCAGCCGGAGGACGTGGCCGAGCTGGTACTTGCCACCCTGAAGCTTCCGCAGCGTGTATTTATCAAATCGGCAGGCATTTGGACAACCAATCCTCAATAAAGACTCTTTTGCACACCAAAAAGGAGCGATTCCCCGGCCAATGGACCGGAATCGCTCCTTTTCTATGATGACTCAAAACTAAAATCAGTGCTTGCCGAAATAAGTTAGACCTTGACTCCGATGGCTCCAGAATTCAAGACTGAGGTGACTGTCTATCGGGTTGTGTCTTGTTGTCCCTGCGTGACGTAGCGACGGGTCACCAGGTTACGTGTCTTGCTGTCCTTACGCAATGCTTTGCATGATTATCCCTTTCGTTCAGGGATGGTGGCTAGGGTCAGGGGATAGGATAAAGGATCCTAGATATGATTTTTTTATCCTGGATCGTATGCTTTCTCTCGAATCCTCTTCTTTGTCCTAAGCCCGTCTCATGATTCCGAACCGATCTGCTCCTTCACCAAATATGGTTCTTCTCCCAAGTTTGCCTGTTTCTCCTTGCCCTGATCAAACGGGATAATGATGCAAAGACAGCGGATGTTGATCTGCCGCCCAATCCACCGGCCTTCCTGCGCTCAAGTTTTTAACACTCTGCAAGCACTAATTATTAGGTTGAGCCTTGCACTTAAGCCGTAACCGCCTGATCTCGTGCCATCTCGCGGTAAGCAAACAGCGATTCGTCAATGATGATGGACATAAACCTGGAGTCTGCCTCCGGCAGCAGGTTCAATGCATAATTCCATGCATTCTCTTCAATTCGCAGTGCAGTCAGCCGCTTTACTGACGGATCATCCGTCTCATCCAGAGCCTCCGACAGCGCCCGCAGCTCAGGATCAGCCGCATGGCCGATTTCATGAGCGAGCACGACGGCAAAGTATTCTTCAGCCTGCTCCAGACTTCCGAACATCTGCATGCATTGTGCCTGAATAACATCGGTATACATGGTGATAGTGTGGGTATTCATATTGTATTTGCCCCCTACCATGCGCCCGCCGGGAAATTTCTTCTCCAGCCGGACGCTCACGCCGATATCCGCCTGCCGCAGCAGCTCTTCAATGCACTGCTCTAATTGCTGTGTCTTCAACTCTGCTCGTGCTCCCCCATAAATCAATCTATATCATCTGTTCTATTAATGCGTGCTCATAACATAATATGCTGCAACAGCGTATATACCAAACAGTTTATTCAGAAAAAAATCTTAATGGAATGGACAACCGCCGGTGCCCGGACGGGACGCATACTTCTTCTCCTGGGCAAAAAAGTTAGGCTTCACCACTCTATTTTCATATGAGCTGTGAAAAATATGAGTAGCAGCCGGGGAGAGCGGCGGAATGAGCCACGTCCAATCCCCTGTCAGCTCCCGGCCAGCTTTCCGTTCCCGTTCCTCGAACAGCTTGAATTGGGCAGCCGCCGTATGATGATCGACGATGCTCACCCCTTCTCGCCGGAACGAATGCAGAACAGCCGCATTCAGCTCAATCAGCGCACGGTCTTTCCAGAGCGTCGTTTCGCTGGAGCGATCAAGCCCCATCAGCTCCGCTACTGCGGGCAGCTTGTTATAGCGGAACGTATCCGCAAAATTGCGCGCGCCAATCTCGGTTCCCATATACCAGCCGTTGAACGGTGCCGCCGTATAACGAATTCCACCGATGCTCAGCATCATGTCAGCAATAATGGGCACTGCGTACCAGCGCAGGCCCAGCGCAGCGAATCCCTCGATGTCCGGATGATCGATATCAACCTGCTTCGCAATCTCCTCCGGGATCGGAAACAGCGTAGGAATCTGCCCGTCCGCCTCGATCACCAGCGGGAGAACGTCAAAATCGGTCCCTCGGGACTCCCACCCCAGCCGTTGGCACAGCTTCGTCAGTTGCAGGGAGGCCGGATCACCGACGATGCCATGCTCTGTTTCATACCCTGCATAGCGGATCAACTGGTGGTTCCATATTCTGATGTCCGGTTGGTCCGGCCGTGAGGGTCTGTATACCGTCAAGGTAGGAATGATCTTCCCCCCGTTGGTCGCTGTCTCGATATGCCTGAACAGCGATTCCGCAATATTAGTGGCTCCACTAATGTGGCGCTCATCCCTGACGCGCAGCTTGTCCCAGAACAACCGGCCAATGCAGCGATTGCTGTTCCGCCAGGCCATGCGGGCTCCGTGTTCCAGCTCAGCAAAGGTATGCTCGTAGGTTCCCGTAAGCTCAACTTCCCTTTTTACATCAAGAAACCGGGCCCCCGCCTCCTCACGGCTCAGACCCAGTTCCTGATAACATTTATATATAAAGTGCTCCGCTTCCTGCAGAAGCACCGTATTTTCTGTTTGCACTATTCAGCTCCCCTGTTCCGTGTCGCAGGGCCGCACGAGCCCTCCTGCTTAGTATCCTCCATTATACGCCCCGGAACAGGGAGAACCAATGGGATGAGGCTTTTGTTCACGTGATCTACACATCCATGACAATGGCTTCCATCCCTGTTAGACGTAATCCCGTTATTTACCCAAAAAAGCGTTCAGCATCCAGATATGCTTGTCCACCGCTTCCCGCATACCGTTCAGTATATCAGCAGTTGAAGGGTCTCCTGCCGCTTCCGCAGCTTCCATGCCTGTAGCCAGATCCGAAGCCACCAGCTTCAGGTCGCTGACTACTGTCTCTACCATCTCCTCGGCACTTGGCTGTCCTTCCGCCTCACGCACAATGGACAGCTGCAGATACTCCACCATCGTTGCTGCCGGACGGCCGCCGATCGCAAGCAGGCGCTCCGCTATCGTATCCAAATGCTCGGCCGCTTCATTGTACAACTCTTCAAACTTTGCATGCAATCTAAAGAAATGAGGCCCTTTTACATACCAGTGAAAATGGTGCAGCTTCGTATAAAGAACAGACCATGTGGCCACCTGACGGTTTAACGCCTCGTAAAGATGGGTTACAGCCTCATCGACTGAGTTGGTGTTTTTCAATGTGGACATATTCGTTTACCCCTTCCCGGATCTAAAATAGTTGTGTGTCCGATTATGTTCTTAAGTTTGCTTGAATCTTATGCTGCATTTATACAAATTCAGCATATTAGAATTTAGACTTAATCTAAATCCTGTTTTAATTATAGCATGCTGCCTTTCAATTGAACAGTCATGATGGGGAAAATTTTCATGAAGATTGGATGAACACGGAGTATTTGCAGATAGAAAAACGCCACCCTTCAGAAAATCCTTAAAACTCTGATGGGTGGCACATAAAGTTCATTTAGCATCCATTGGATTTGCCGTTCTTTCAGCTCTCGCAATATTTTTTGAAATTATCCAAAAACGTCTGCCAGCCTGCTTGCTGCATTTCAATGGGGTTTTCGCTTTCTGCCTCGAAAACCTCAGTTACCCTCGTATCGCTACCTCGACTGCTGAAAGTAATGGCTACTTTTCTTCCATCTCCAAGTGTGTAAGCAATAAATTCGTGGAATCTCACTTCATCATATACTCCGCTAAAATCAAAGCCAAAGCTTCCGTCCTTCGCTTCCATGCGTGTAAGGAAGGCTCCGCCAGCCCTTAAATCATTTTCAGCCTTGGGCGCATGCCAATCTTCTGCAGCAAACGACCACTTTGTGATATGCTGCGGCTCGGTCCAATACGACCATACTTTTTCCATCGGTGCGTCAACTGTAGTTTCTACTGTGATGGCTTCCTTTTGATCTGATGTCATGGTTCATTATCAACTCCTTAGTTGAATCCATGTGTGGCACGAAGATAATAGCACATACGTTCTTATTTCGGAAGTGAAATGTTATTCATCTCCTACCAATAAAAAATTCGCAAGATAATGGGAGGATGGTTTAATGCTGACTGTCTTTTATTATTCGCATTTCAGAAAAATGGCATACATAAAGTTTCAGGGGGTAAAGCGCAGCTGACGTCAAGCTTGTAATCAAGGAGATGTCGCATTTATGCTGTAACCGATTTTGAACAAGACCAGCTCCCTACAAATATTTGGCCAAAGTCTTTCGCATCCCCAGTCGGCATTAAAAAAGCGGACACCTTATGAGTGTCCGCCAGAAGAGCAGCTGTTTAAAACGGTACCTCCGTCATCCCTTACTTGGACTCTATGCGGCCCAGCGGGTTGACGCTCTCTCCCAGAGCCGCACGAGCTGCTGGCCAGCTCGAATCATCGAGGCCAAGCGCGTTGCGAAGATAAGCCCACGTGACACGCTGGATCAGGGCGACTCGTTCGGGGCTCTCGTCCGTCGTTTCCTTAACATCATAGCCGGAGATTCCGCCAAGGATGTGCTCGGCCCCGAAGAGGGTGAGCAGGTCCGTGCTGCCTGGGCTCAGGAAGTGCGGATCGGTGAACCAGTCCGGTCCCCGCGTGGACAGGTGGGACTGGTCATGGTCCCCAGCGACCACAAGGGTCGGCGTAGTCAGCTCCGCGAAGCTCGGGTTCATAAACGGGAAGTGCTCGGCTGCGAACGGAGTCAGGTCATCCCCGCCTTTGCCAGTTGTGGCCAGCAGAACGCCCGCCTTGATCCGCGAGTCGGACAGGTCCTCTCCTGGTTTGCCGTGAGCATCGAGAACCCGCGCTCCCAGCAGCATACCCACCGTCTGGCCCCCGAAGGAGTGTCCGACTGCGGCGATGCGGCTGCGATCAAGGCGCCCGCTAAGGCCGGGAACGGAAGCCTCAATGAGATCAAGCTGATCAAGAATGTGCTTCATGTCCTCGACCCGGAAACGCCAGATCAATGGTGTACGCGGATCTTCCGGAGCAAGGCCCAGTCTTCTTGAGTCGAGATGGGTGGGTTGAATGACCACGAAGCCGTGGGCAGCCCAGAAATCGACCAATGGGGCGTAGCCATCCAGCGACCAGCCAAAGCCGTGCGAGAAAACAATAATAGGCAATTCGCTCCCCGTTATGGGTGCAGATACTCGTACTTGCAGCTCCTCACCACGGCCCGGGGCGGGCAGCACGATCGGCTTCACTGAGATGACTTGAGCAGGTGCATTAACTTTGAGTTCCATTATATATCTTTCCTTTCCATAGAAACATAATTTTTATATAGAAACATATTTTTTAGAGAGATTAAGGCACTTCATTTCCTATCCTACGATTCCTTCGGATCATGCGCGAGCCTGTATCACCATGGAATTGGGCCGTTCTCACCCGAGAACGTGCCTGTCGGTCCGTCCGGGCCGAGGAGCGCGAGGCGCACGGGCTCGCGGGCAGCCTGTTGCACGGTGAGCGTGCCCGCGAAATTGTTGAGAGCCGTCGCAGCGAAGCCCGGGCTTACAGCGTTCACCTTGATGCCCGTCGACTCCAGTTCGATCGCCATGGCAAGTGTCATGGCGTTGAGCGCCGTTTTGGACGCAGGGTAGACGGGGCCGTAGATCGAGCGCCAAGGGAAGTCCGGGGCCGCGTTCATCGTCAGCGAACCAGCGCCGCTCGACACGTTGACGATACGGGCTGCCGGGGCCTCACGCAGAAGCGGAAGCATCGCCTGAGTAACGGCAACGACGCCGAACACGTTGGTCTCGAACACCGCACGCAATTCATCGAGGGACACGTTGCTCGGCAGGGTCGACTTCGCATACTCCTCGACGGACATGCCCGGCGGCCGCCGCGTATGCGAGATGGCTGCGTTGTTGACGAGCACATCAAGACGGCCAAGCTCGCTACGGATGCGCTCTGCAGCGGCGGTGATGGTGGCCTGATCCGTGACATCAAGCTGCAGGGCGCGGGCATCCGCTCCGACGCTCTGCGCGGCCGTCTCTCCAAGCTCGAGGTTACGCGACCCGACGAGCACGGTGAAGCCGTGCGCCGCCAGATCCTTCGCGATTTGAAGCCCGATCCCTTTGTTGGCCCCAGTGACCAGGGCAACGGGTTTATTCTGCATAGCCATAGTCTGCCTCCTTTTTGGCATCGATATGTTGTAGAAATACCAGCGTAGATCTGGCATTATTCCGGATAGCCTCTCCTTCGCATCGATTCACCAATGCCTTAACCTTCCGTCCTCTCTTCATCCACCACTTGGAACCAGCCAGGTATACTCATGATCCTGCCCCATATTCCGTCGGGAATCGCAAGTTTCGCCTGCGCGGAACGCGAAAGCGTCGTTTTGATTTCCTCCTCCAGTCCGTTTTGGACCAGGGTTACCCATTCCGGGTTTATAATCATGGCATGGCCAAG
The DNA here is from genome assembly GCF_042136365.1 of Paenibacillus enshidis. NCBI lineage: Bacteria > Bacillati > Bacillota > Bacilli > Caryophanales > Paenibacillaceae > Paenibacillus > Paenibacillus enshidis. Next base: position 227,412 of record NZ_JBHHMI010000005.1, read on the forward strand.
CGAGATCAATGGAACGCCCGTGCCCAGAGCTTCCACGACATCATCGGGGGTCCACAGTCCTCCGACACCGATAACGGGAACGCGGTCGCCGACGAGTTCCTGCACCATCACGATTCGCGACTTTGCGATCTTGTCGTCCGTTCTCGGACTCTGCCAGAAGTGCTCCACGGAAAGATGGATATAATCCAGGTTTTGTTCTGCCAGCACATCGACAAAATGAAGCGTATCGGCCATAGTGATTCCTGGCGTTTCTTTCTCCTCCGGCGAGATGCGGTACCCGACTACGAATGGTGACGTTGCATACGCCGCAACGGTTTGTTGAACGCGTTTCACAACCGCGAGCGGGAAGGCCATCCGCTTTTCCAACGTTCCGCCCCACTTGTCTTCCCTTCGGTTCGCATGCGGGGAAAAGAACTGATGGATCAGAAACCCGTTGGCACCAAGAATTTCAACCCCGTCAAAGCCGGCTTCGATTGCCCTGCGGGTCGCCTGCGCGAACTCTTCGATCGCCGTTTCGATGTCCGCTTCCGTCATCGCCTTGGGGACAGCCGCACCTTCACGTTCTGCCGCGATCGTACTGGGACCCAGCGCATGACCGCTTGGAACCATCGCCGGATTGCCCAGCCGGCCCCCATGATAAAGTTGCACAATCGCTTTGGCTCCGTTTTCCTGAATGACCGCCGCCAGCTTTTTCAATCCGGGCAGCAGCTCGTCGTGATCGATGCCGAGTCCATGCTGGATGAACTTTCCGTTTGGCGATACGAGCGCGCTAGCTGTAATGATAGCGCCAGCTCCTTGAGCGCGAGCCCGATAATAAGCCAGCTCCACATCCGTCACTTCTCCGTTTGGGCCGGATGCCCCAATGCCCATCGGCGCCATCATCACCCGGTTGTTTAACCTTACGCCCGAAGGCAAACGAAACGATGCAAATAGAGGTTCGTATCGAGCATTCATGTTCCATTCCTACTTTCCGTGTATGTTTTTATTGGCTACGCTGGTACTACCCCATGTTATAAATATAGCCTTGAATTAAGTTGATACATCAACCTTAATCCACTGTAACATATTGAAGTTGATGCGTCAACCGTGTTATGATGTTGCTATGGATAAAAACGAATTGAACGCAGAAGAAATGCGAATATGGCATACGTGGAAAGGCTCCTTTCAGAGCATCTTCGGCCGCGTAATCAAAGAGATGTCCGAGCACACAGGACTATCAGAGGGTGATTATGGGGTATTGGACCGGTTAGACCTTTTGGGGGACGGCAGCCTTCGACAACAGGAATTGGCCGACTCGATGGGCTGGGATAAGAGCCGATTGTCACACCATCTGACACGGATGGAGAAACGCGAGCTTGTGATGCGGAAACCATTAGACACGGATCGTGGTGTTCAAGTCATCATCACTTCCGCTGGAAAAGCAGCATTGGATGAGGCCCGTCCCGTCGTCTCCCAGGCGATACGCACACATTTCCTTGACCGGTTAACCGATCAAGACATCGAGTTGATTATGAAGCTGGGGGAAAGAAGCAAAACAGGTTCTTCCGGGTCTTGCAAAGACCCGCAATGAATAGTCAACAGCACGAACAAGAAAACCACCGGTCACAGGTTTGGATCCTGGGACTCCGATGGTTTTTCTTGTACATAGAAAAGCAGCTCCATCCCCACAATGAGGATGAAGCTGCTTTTCCTGTTTTATCGTATCCATGTTTCCATGTTCATATTACTTTTTCACCAGCAGCGGCACAACCTTGCCTGCATTCACATCAATCAGGCCGTGATCGGTAATTTTGAAAGCAGGGCTTACGGGCAGAGAATGTGTGCTTAGCGACATTATCGGGTTATAATGGCGATAACCCAATGACAGCATGGCCGAGCGAAGCTCTTTAACCTTGACGGCCACGATGTCCAGCGGCTCCTCCGTCAGAATGCCGCCAACAGGCAGGGACAAATGAGCCAAAACCTTGCCTTCATGCACAACACAGAAGCCGCCCTGCCCTGCAATAACGGTGTTGGCTGCCAGCACCATGTCCTGTGGATGATGTCCGACCACCAACAGGTTATGATTATCGTGCGAATACGTTGTAGCTACCGCGCCGCGCTTGAGGGTGTCTCCGCCGATCAATCCGTAGGCCCGGTTTCCGTTTTTGCCATACCGTTCAAATGTGGCAATCAGGCCGTATTCCCCTTCTTCCCACTGCAGCAGACCGTCACGCACCACAGCCGGGGCAATCTGTTCTTCCGTAAACGTGGAGCCATCCTTAACGATCATTACACGGCAATCACGAACCCCGTCTTCCTCGTCAATATGGACTTTAAAGTCTGTTTCCTCCAGCAGCGGGAGCTGTACACTGTGATAAAAATGCTCCGGAAAATACCCGGCCACCAGCTTGCTTGTGTATTCTTCATACCTGTCAAACACCTTAACCCCGTTCTTGTACACCTGATCCGGTTCAAAGGTTCGCAGATCTGACAGCAGTACGAAATCGGCAATTTTACCCGGAGAGATGGTCCCGCGGTCATTCATGCGCATCCGCATCGCAGGTGTAAAGGTCGCCGCATAGATCGCATGCTCAGGCTTCATGCCCATCTCTACCGCCTTGCGTACGATATGGTTGATATGCCCCCGCTCCACAAAGGAATCCGGCATCACATCATCGGTCACAAAGCAGAAATGCTGGGCGACATCTTCACGGATCAAATAGTCCATAATCTCGGGTGTCATCGATTTTTCCTGAATCTCAATGAACATGCCTGCAGCGATTCGGGCCGTCATGCCTTCGATGCTCTGATGAGTGTGATCGGAGCCGATGCCGGCATAAATCAGGCGATGCAAATCCAGGTCAAGCAGCTTTGGAGTATGGCCTTCAATGATCAGGTCCGGATAATGCTCGCGGACATGCTTCAGAATCCGGTTCGTTTTGCTGTCCGGATCACGGATCACGTCTACATAGTTCATAATTTCACCGAGACAGATCATTTCTCCGGTCTGAAGGAGCTGATCAATTTCCGGAATATCGATTTCCCCGCCGGATGTTTCCATCGGGGTCGCCGGCACGGAGCTGGGAATGGCATAGAACATATCAGCCGTACATTCCCTGCTCGCCTCCATCATCTTTTGAATCCCTTCAAGGCCGAACACATTGGCCATTTCATGGGGCTCCGGCACAATCGTCGTCACACCGTTGCGGATCAGCCCATCCGAGAAGGCGGCCGGTGTAACCATCGAGCTCTCAATATGAAGATGAATGTCAATCAGGCCGGGAATCATATATCTGCCGCCGCCCTCGACAATCTCATCGGCATGAAACGTGTCCAGTCCGCGGCTGCCAATGTACATGAACTGGCCGTTCAGCACCGCCACGTTCCCTGTTTCAAACCGTTTGTAAAAGCTATTGTATACTTGCACTTGTAAAATCAGCTTATCTGCACGCATAAGGGTTCTCCTTCTCAGTTCGCCGTTCTTGCTGCTGCGTACCTTCGGCTGAAACCGGAGGCGCATACGCCGGACCGTCATGATCGCTCATTAATGAACGAGCACCATTTTGTCTTTGGGAAAATATAGAACGACCCGTTGACCGTTCGGGTAAGGCACATCCGTTTCCTGGTTGGCGGTGAAGAGGCCGTAATCGGTCTCCACAACATATTGATAGCTTCTTCCGAGATAGGTGCTCACTTTAATGATGCCTGGAATATCATTGGGCGAGCTCTCTCCCGTGTTCTCCCGGATGACGATATCATCAGGACGAATCGCACCCGTCCGCGCGCCCGACTGGGCAGTGCCGGGATTGCGGGACAGCAGGAAAGGTCTGCCCCCTGAAGTCAGTGCAAGATGTGCGTCATCCTCCACGATTCTCTCGTCGAATTGGAGGAAGTTGTTGAAGCCTATAAATCGGGCTACATACTCTGTTGACGGATATTTGAAAATGGCCGAGGGAGCATCAAGCTGCTCGACGGTTCCCTTGTTCATAATAGCCACCTGATCAGAAATCGAAAAACACTCCTCCTGATCGTGGGACACGTAAACTGTCGTAATGCCCAGTTCCTGCTGAATGCGACGGATTTCCACACGCATGTTCACCCGCAGATTGGCGTCCAGATTGCTGAGCGGTTCATCAAACAGCAGCAAATCAGGCTCAATGACGAGCGCCCGCGCAATGGCAACACGCTGCCGCTGGCCCCCCGACAGCTCTCCGGGGAAGCGCTTCTCGAAACCGACAAGGCTGACGATGTCCAGCATGCTCATCACCCGCCGCTTGACCTCATCCTCTTTTACCTTGCGCAGCCGCAGCCCAAACGCCACATTGTCATAAACGGACAGGTGCGGGAACAAGGCATAGCTTTGAAACACGAAGCCAAAATTGCGTTTGTTGACCGGAACGCGAGTGTAGTCCTCTCCACCGAACAGGAACTTGCCTTCCTTCGCTTCGAGAAAACCGGCGATCAGGCGTAATGTCGTCGTTTTGCCGCAGCCGCTTGGGCCGAGCAGCGACAGCAGCTGCCCCTTCTCAAGCTGCAGGTCAAAATCCTTCAAAATATACGTGTTGTTGTAGGCCACGGATACGCGGTCCAATGTTAGCAATGCCATAACCTGAAGCCCCCATTACCTTTTTGTGAAATAAGACAAGCCCATGAGCCGTTCAAGCAAGAACATCAATACCCCGGTCAGAATCATCAGCAGCACCGAGATAGCGGCGATCGTCGGATCAAAATAGTTCTCCACATACGTCAGCATCTGAATCGGAAGCGTGCTGAAGCCCGGACCTGTCATGAATACCGAGATGTCGACATTGTTGAAGGATTCCAGAAAGGCAATCAGAACCGCAGCAATAATGCCTGAACGGATATTCGGCAGCACCACCTGGAAGAAGGTCTGCAGTCTGCCCGCGCCAAGGCTCAGCGCCGCTTCTTCGACAGCAAAATCAAAATTCGACAAGCTTGATGCGATTACACGGATTACAAATGGCAGCATAATGACCGTGTGTCCGATCAGCAGCCCTGCCACGACCGGAAGATGATAAACGACGATCAGATACCGCAACAACGTAAATCCGAGCACAATGCCGGGAATCAGCACCGGAGACAGAAATACCGCGTTCAGCAAGCCTTTGCCCCGGAAGGAAAAACGGCTTAGCGCATAAGCAGCCGGCACTCCCAGCAGCAAAGCCAGAATATTGCCTGCCAGAGATACGATCATGGAAGTCCAGAATGAGGACATGAACGCACCAACCTCGAAAATATTCCGGTACCAGCGCAGCGAAAGGCTCTCCGGCGGAAATTTCAGCACCGTCCCGGATTCAAATGAAGTGGCGGAAATGATCAGAAGCGGGCCCAGCAAAAAGATGAAGACCAGCAGACTGAACAAGCCCAGCCCGAAATGTTTCTCCCGCATATCCACCTACCCCTTCGGATTGAGTTTGACCGCCGTTTTGTTCAACAGACCAACCACAATAAATGTAATGACGATCATCATTGTTGCGATAACCGATGCAAGGAACCAGTCGTTCAGCGTCATCGCGTTCTGATACAGGAAGGTCGCAATAACCCGCTGCTTGCCTCCAAGCAGCGCAGGCGTCGTATACGCGGTCAGGCTTCCTACGAACACCAATACACATCCGATAATCAACCCCGGGACCGCAAGCGGAAATACAATCCTGCGGAAGGCGCCAAAACGCGATGCCCCCAGACTCTGGGCAGCCTTGACCAGATCATTGTCAATGTTCTCCAGCACACCCACCAGCGAAATAATCATCAGCGGCAGGAAAAGATGCACGAGACCGATAATCATGGCGACAGGCGTATACAGAATTTCAAGCGGCTTGTCCACGATCCCGAGTCCCGTAAGCGTCTCATTCACCAGGCCCTTGCGTCCGAGGATGACCATCCAGCTGAAGGAACGCACCACCGGGCTGGTCAGCAGCGGAAAGATGGCCAGCGCAAGCAAAATGCCTTTCTTCCGCGGCGCTTTTTGCGAAATATAATAAGCTGTCGGAAAGCCGAGCAGCACGCACAGCAGTGTAGTCACCACGCTAACCTGCAGTGTTGTAAGAAGTATTTTCAAAAAATAAGGGTCTTTAAAAAAGTGCAGATAGCCTTCCAGCGTGAAGGAGCCTTCCTGAACAAAGGTCGATCCAATCGTCAGCACGATTGGAATGACCATAAACACCGTCAGAAAGAGCAGACCCGGCAGCAGCAGCCAATACAGGTATGTTCTCTTCATGTGCAACTCCTTGCAGCGGGTCAATTCTCTTAACCCAAAATTGGTTTATGCTCCCCCTGCCCGGCAGGGGACATCGCCGGTTTGCCGACCTCCCTGACGAACAGTTCCAGAAATGCAGTGCTGTCCACCTCTTCGCACACCGCCATGTTCGGCGGCTGGCCCAGCCTGCTCTGGACATCGCCAACCGTCTGCCCGTCGCATAGACGGCTGGAGGTCTCAATGTCCACATACAGCGAAGACATGTGTACAAGACCGGAATCTATCGCCACACCTACAGCGAGCGGGTCATGCAGCGCGCACGCCCGGACGCCGTACCGTGCTTCATACCTTTTCGTATAATCAGCGGTGCTCTCCTTAACGAAGGCCTGCAGCTGCGGGTCAGCCAGCTGTGCCACATGCTCGGCCGTAAGCAGCGCCTTGCGCGTGACGTCCAGCCCAACCTGAACCAGTCTGCCAAAACCGGCATGAAACACGATGCGGGCCGCCTCAGGATCGGCATACATATTGTACTCTGCTACAGGCGTCACATTTCCCGGGCCGTGAATGACCCCGCCCATAAAAATAACTTCTTTTACAAAGCGGGGAAGCTCAGGGCACTTCAACAAAGCGTTCGCCAGATTGGTCAATGGGCCGGTACATACCAGTGTAAGCTCGCCCGGATGCTGTTTCGCAAGGTTAATCATGATGTCAGGTGCAAATCCGTCGGAGGGTGTGGCATGCGGTGCTTCATTTTTCAACGCCCCGCCCATGCCGTCCTCACCATGAATTCTTTTCTCGTCATAATGATTCCGGACCAAGGGCGCATTCGCACCCTTGTACACCGGGATATCCGGACGATGAAGAAGATCCATGATCTTGCATGTATTCAAGGTTGCCTGCTCCAGCGATACGTTGCCGCACACCGTTGTAATAGCCCGAATATCCAGAAGCCCGCTTTTGACGGCGAGCACTATGCCTAATGCATCATCAATACCCGTGTCTACATCCAGGATCACTTTTTTCATTATTGAGCAACTTCCCTGTTCCAGCGGTCAGTCCACTTCTTTATATTTTCATTGACGAAGGACATGTCCAGCTTAACGAGTTTCTCGACAACGTCGGCACCATAAGTAATGCCTTCCGTATCTGCTCCACTAAGCACAACCTCCGTATTGACCGGAGAGTCCACCTTCGCTTTCGCCGATGCCTCCTGCACTTCCTTGCTGAGAATCCAGTTAATGAACTCTTCGCCCAGTTCCTTCTGATCGCTGCCTTTGACAATATTTACGGTATTCATAACCGCATAAGCTCCTTCGGAAGGAGTTACAAATTTCGCATCAGGAATAGCTGCCTGGAGGTCTTTAAAATACATTTCCATAATAGGACCGCCAGCAATTTCCTCCTGGCTGAACATATTCACGAACTCGGAGGTCTGGCCGTAGAACTTGACGATATTCGGGCTCGCCTCAGCCAGCTTCGCGAAGGCAGCATCCTCATTAAATTCCGTATTGCCTGCTACTTTGGAAGCCATGTCCACGGCCATCGGACCTGCGGTTGACGTAATGTTAGGCAGGGTCAGGTTTTTGGCAAACTGAGATCCCCACAGATCCGCCCAGGATGTAACGTCACCGGATACCAGGCCCGGATTGTATGCAATACCGAGGCGGCCAATGGTATAGGCAGGGCCGTATTCCTCGCCAAGCGGAGCTTTCGCAATATCATAAATGTTATCAATATTCGGGATTTTCGAGCGGTCGACGGTGTCGAACAGCCCTTCCTGAATTCCCTGTTGAGCATAGTAGTCAGAAAGGAATACCACATCAACATCGGAGCTGCCCTGACGGATTTTGTTCAGACGCTCGGCGTTATTGCCAGTATCTACAACGATCTCGACATTATGCTCCTTCTCAAACGGCGCATATACCTCAGATTTAAAGAAATCCTCGGAAAAACCCCAGGTGGAGACGACCAGCTTCTGCTTCTCCCCTTGTGTGGAGCCGCCTCCTTCAGCATTTCCGCTAGTGCCCGCGCTGCTCCCGCAGCCTGCCAGCAATGCGGATGCGAGTGTAACTGTGATGAGACCGCCAAACCATTTTTTCATACCTTGCTTCCCCCCAAATGTAATAACTGCTTATAAATAGAAAAAAAGAAAAGCATTCTTGAGTGACCAAGAACACTTTTCTTCGTAAACAAAGATAAGCGCTACCCGCTAAAAGTAAAACAGGTTCTCCCCTCAGATAGATCCGAGGCGAAAAGCCGACATATGAAGTTATTCAGGATGGCTTGAGCATGATATTGGTCACAGCCCACTGGGTCCCGGTATCATAATCACGGAGTAGAACCTCAATATCAAGCCCCAATTCTTGTTCCAGCTTCTCGCGAAGTCTCTTCTTATAGAGCAAGGACATACGGAAATCCACTTCCAGCTTCAAGCCGGGGGCTTCCCCTTCCAAGGCTACAGACCGCGGAGAACGCCGATGCTTCGCAACGAGGGTAATCAGGTTGTCTTCAACGGTAGCCCGCAAAAGCGTAGTACCGAATCCAAACAAATCCTTGGAAATATCATTGTAAATCCGGTATAAACGTTTCTTACTCTCATTACTGTCCAGCAGCTTCATGAACCCACCCTCATCAAGGACTACCGTACATTCAACACACCAGCTTCTTGAATTATACATAAACTTTCGTGAAATGGCAACCCGCAGCACTACAAATGTAATTGTTCATGCGCGAAAGACGAACAATGTGTCGAAAATTGGTGAATATAGTCCTATTTTGGTCATACACCCCGTGACAAAAGGAGCTGCCGGGCATTGCTCCCCTATCGCTTGGGTGAAACTAATATCGCTGTGGAGCGGCTTTTTGAGCAAGTCCTGTCATATAGTCAAAAAAAGCCTCAGGCTCGGTATCGTAGACCAGTTGAACCGGACGGCCATCGGGAATAGCGACCGTTCTGCCCTGACTTGGCCCATCAGGGATTACCGTGCAGGTGACCGTTTTCTTTCTAACCAGGTCCGGACGGCCAACCGAAGCTGTCGTCAGCACATCCCACAGATAATAGGTGGAATTGGTTTCACTGTAGACGAGCGGCGGGCAGCCTGCGTAGCAGTTGCCGAGGAAATCAACGCCCTCATAGCGGCGTTCGGACGCCCAGCGTCTGCGCACAGCCGGAGTGAGCGGCACCTTGTTCGTGCTCTCCAGTGCGACCAGATCGATTTCGAGACCGCTCTGCCACACACGCAGCGCAGCTTCCGGATCCCAAAACACATTCCATTCTGCCGTACCGTCATGCTCCGGCTCCTCAACGTTCCCCTTTTCGAAGGTGCCCCCCATCCAGACGAGCTTCTCGATTTTGCCCTCGATATCAGGGGCCTCGTCCAGGGCACGGGCCAGGTCGGTCAGCGGTCCGGTAAAGAGCAGTACAGTTTTCCCTTCCGCCTCACGTACCTTTTCAATCAGATGACGGTGGGCAGGGAGCGCGGACAGCGGGGCGTCCATGCGACCCGACTCATTCAGGATCGGCAGGGCGTCAACATAGAACGAATGAATGCGCCATGCGGCCGGGAAAGGGTTTTTACCGCGGGAGTTGGATTTGGCCACTTCAACGGTCCCGTCCCCGAAGCGATCAATGATTTTACGGCTGGCGTCCGTGGCCGGCTCCAGATAACCGTCTGCCGGAATGACGGACACTCCTGTAAGGCGCACGTCCTCCATTTGCAGCAGCATAAACAGCGAAACGAGATCGTCCACGCCTCCGTCATGGTTGAAATATACGTTTTTCAGCGTCATATGTCATTCTCTTCCTTCCTCGCGCAAATATACAAGCCAGCCCTAATTATGAAGCATCCGTCGTTTACAGTAAACTCGAACCCGTTGGAAAACGCGGTCTGGCTTTCTGTGAATTACGTCGATAGACTTTTTTCTTATAAACCATCACTTTTCGGCACATAGGTTTAGCTTCTTTTAAATATTTATGTAGTATTACCATCTATCGCATCTTCTGACCACCAAACTGTTCTAACAGCTGCCTCTAACGGTTGCCGCAACCGCTATTGGTTCCAAAAACGTTGATTTCAAATTATAGCGGTTGCCATGGCGCCTATTTCACTTGCCCAGGGCATTTTCGCCTTGATTAAGGAAAATAACGTCAATCGCGACCGTTAGAATTTGAAAAGGCCTTTTTTTCGCGAAATAGCAGCTTCTACACCCGTTAGATTTCCGGCGGACACACGGTCTGCTCGAAAACCTGAGCTTTTGCAGAAATCCGAAAGGATCAGGGCTGCAAGTTATCTTAATAAAAAAGGTCCTCAGGGCCTTGAAAGGGGAATGAAGATGACATTGCATACGGTTGAAGATCTCGACCGCATCCGGCAGGAATGCAGATCCATGGTAACGAAACGGGCCATCGCTTCAGGCGGGACGGCTCTGATTCCCCTTCCCGGCGCGGATGTCTTCGCAGATGTAGGCATTCTGATGCAGCTGCTGCCGGCCATTAATGCCAAATTCGGCCTGTCCGAAAGGGACCTGTCCGGCCTGGATGCGGAAACCAAATCCATGGTGTACGGATTGATCACCTCTGTAGGAAGCAGCCTGATCGGACGTGTCGTAACGAAGGAGATCATTTTGCATCTGCTTCAGAAGCTGGGTCTTCGTATCGCCACCAGACATGCCGCCAAGCTTGTGCCCATCCTGGGCCAGGGGCTGGCCGCCGCGCTCGGCTTCACGGCCATGCGCATGATCGGCAACCGGCATGTTGACGAGTGCTACGAAGTTGCCAAGCGCCTCATGCGGCAACGTGCGGCAGAGAAGCGCGCGGATGGCTGGACCGTGCCGCAGGCACCGTTGAAGCCGATCCCGGCAGGCCGTGTAATCCAACTGCTTCCTCCGGGATCGGAAGGCCGGACAAAGCAGGCTTCCGAAGAGGAAGACCCAACCGAAAGAATGCTGAACAGAAATAACCCTCGCATCCGTGTTTAAAACCTTATTTCTAACTGTCGTGACTGCCAGGAGCCCAACCAAGCTTCAGGTAAACCAAGGTCTTGGCTGGGTTCCCCGATACTTCTTTCCTATTCCAACGCTCTCACCTTCAGGACATACTTGGAGTTTCCTTCCGGGCTCTTAAACGATAAGCATTACTGAGCACCTCGTTCAATTCAGTCTGCACTCATCATACTCCATAAGCCGGAAATAAACAGGTAAATAATGGTATTAATAACCATTTGATCTATACATCATTGCACAAGTAAAAAGACGGAGTATACAACGCCGTCTCCTTTCTCTTTACCGTATATGAGAATAAAAAGCAGCAGGCTATTTCTCCGGCGGCTCTCCCTTGACCGCTCCTCCACACTCGGAAGCCTGCCATATCCGTTCAAAGCTGCCCTTCATCTTCACGAGAAGCCGCCTCATCATCTCATGATCCTCCTCCGTAAAATCGGACAGCAGCGTCTTAATCAGATTCTTATAGTAAGGAAGAATATCATCCAGAAAAGCCTGTCCGTCCTCTTTCAGCCGTACCGTGACCATTCTCCGGTCGCCTTTGTGCGCCACCCGTTCAATCAATCCGTCCCGCTCAAGCCCGTCAATCAACCCTGTCATCGTTCCGCGCGTGACATCGGCCAGCAGTGCCAGCTCCGAAGGTGTCATATCGTGAGGAGTACTCCGGGACAGGAGGCTCAGTACGATGACCCTGCCTTGAGAGGCCCCCCGCTTGGCCAGGTCGCTGTTCATTTCACGGAATATCCCGTTTGCCAATCTGGCGAAAGCCAGAAAAGTCTCAATATCCGATATATCCGCTTCTTCATGTCCCGGGTTGCGGAGAATTCCGCGAATAGAGTCGTTATGAAAATTAAAATTCATCCTGTATCCTTCTCACTCCTTTGCCCAAAAATCGATAATGTCTCCACTCCTCCGGCAGAAGTGAGGCATAAGGCTCCTTCACAAACCGGTCATCCACCAGCACGAGCACCCCTTTATCCGTTTCCGTTCGGATCAGGCGTCCTCCGGCCTGCAGCACTTTGTTCATACCAGGATATACATAGGCATAATTAAATCCGTTCTTGCCTGCACGCTCGAAATAACTGCGGAGAATATCGCGCTCCGCGCCGATCTGCGGCAACCCTACTCCAACAATGACCACACCGCTCAGCCGGTCTCCGGGCAGATCGACGCCTTCGGCAAACACTCCACCCAGCACCGCAAAACCCATCCGCATCTTCTCCGCGCCAGGCTGGAACGCAGCCAGAAAAGCATCGCGCTCCTCTTCCCGCATCCCCGGGCTCTGCACCAGAATCTCTGCGTCCGTATCCCGGCTCATAAACTCTTCCGCCACCTCTCTTAAATAAGGGTAGGACGGGAAAAAGACGAGCAGGTTGCCTTTCTTCTCCGCCGCGAGCGTCTCCAGCATGTCGGCAATCGGCCCTCTGGAACGCTCGCGGTCCCGGTAGCGTATCGAGAGCGGCAGAAGACGGACATCCCACTGCTCCGGATAAAACGGGGACGGGACATGCAGCGTATAGTCGTCTGCTCCCGCTCCCAGCATATCCCGGTAGTAAGAGAGCGGGGTCAGCGTGGCTGAGAAGTAGACGGCTGACCTGTAACCTTTCACGGCGGAAGCGATCAGAGCGGAAGGATCCAGACAGAACAGCCGTGTGATCAGGTCCTCGCGCGTGTCCGCCGAATAGGTGACATAACGTTCATCGTACAAGTCCGAGATCCGGATCATATTTTGTGCGGCAAAGTAGGTGTCCAGCAGCAATGACTGCGCCTCGGCATCCTCTCCTGCGGGCTCAAGCAGCTCTCGCTCAGCTACCCCCGCAAAGGAAGCAAGCAGCTCGATAAGCTCATGAGGCTGCTCCTCGGAGACTTCATAACCGGATTCCTGCAAAGCTTTGCGCAAATTAATGAAATAAGTGTTTATTGTGCCAGCCGCGGCGGCAACCCCCGGATTCACCGTCTTGAATACACTCTTCAGATCCAGGAAAGCGTCTTTGCCGATCTCCGCCGAATACATGTCACGACCGCGCTCAACCAGATTATGCGCCTCGTCCACCAGAAGCACACTCTTCCGTTTATTCTCCTCCAGCTGACGTTTCAGAGCGATCCGGGGATCGAACACATAATTGTAATCGCAAATCACAGCGTCAGAGACATACGCCACATCCAGGGAAAACTCGAACGGGCACACGCTGTGCTTGCGGGCGTAAGCCTCAATGACCGGACGGGTCATGATCGTCTCATTCCCCAGAATATCTATTACCGCTCCGTTAATCCTGTCGTAATATCCATCACACATCGCGCATTCCCCGGCATCACACCGATTCTCTTCCTTGAAGCAAATCTTGTCTTTGGCTGTCAGGGTAATGGCATGAATATGCAGACCGTGACGCCGCATCCGGGCAAAGGCCTCCTCCGCCCCGGCGCGGGTGGTGGTACGAGCAGTCAGGTAAAAAATGCGCTGCATCCCTTCTCCCGTCATCGACTTCAATGCCGGATACAGGGTGGATATCGTCTTGCCGATCCCGGTCGGCGCCTTCGCGAACAGATTTACGCCTTCGGCGATCGTTTTATACACCGCACCTGCCAGCTTGCGCTGTCCTGCCCTGTACTGCTCAAAGGGGAATTCCAGCGTACGGATGCTGTCATCCCTGCGCTCCCTGTGATCTGCCAGGAGACGCGCATAAGGAGCATATGCTTCAAGCAGAGAGCGGACGAAACCCTCCAGCTCCGCCAGCGAAAGCTGCCGCCGGAAGCGCCTGGTCTCCCCGCTCTCCTGCTGGACGTAGGTCAACTGGACCTGCATGGAAGGCAAACCTTCATCTTTCGCAATCATATAAGCGTACAGCATAGCCTGAGCCCAGTGCACAGGCAGTCCGTCTTCTTCCTGCTCTCCGGCGGCGCCTGTGAAGGACTTGATTTCATCAACCGTCAGGACACCATCCAGCTCGATGAGCCCGTCGCAGCGCCCTTCTACCAGGAAGAGAATATCCTCGTGAACAAGCTCTGCTTTCAGCAGCACTTCCTTCCTGTCCGTCTCTTTATATTGCGCCTGAACGCTTTGATGCACCCTTGTCCCTTCCTGCATGCTGCCTGCGGATCGAAATCCGGGTATAATACTGCCGCTGCGATACACATATTCAACCAGCGGCCTTACTGAAATGTGAACCGTCGCTCTTGTCTTCATAAGGTCACCCGTCCCGGTCTTTATCTTTTCACTTTACCATGCCTGCGGGCATAACGTAAGTGATCTGAATGAATCAGCCGAGCATCTCTATTAAAAAGAAATTGAAATAAATGATATAAGTTATGGTAAAATATTATAAATTGATGACAAAATGCCGATAAGCATAATGTACATGTTTTTATCAAACAGCAGTGTAAAAGCATGACATCTTATGGGGAGGTGCCTTGTGAACCTCAAAGAACTGGAGCAATTGTTGGAGAAAGAACGGCAGGAACTTAACCGGATGGCAAATCAGCATGGACTCAAAGACAATCGTGTGTTGGACAAGTCACTTAAGGTGGATCGGATTCTGGATGTATACAACCGTGCCAAGCTTGCAGCCTTCCGCCAGCCATTGAATTAAACTTAATGAAAGCCGTTGTCCGGGAGACAGCGGTTTTTTTTCGCCGCTCTCCCCCTTGCTCTTCATTATTCGCCGCTCTCCTGGCTGCTCTTCCGGAGCATGGACTGGGTAAAGGAAATCCACTCGCGCGCCGCAAACGACAGATAGCGGTCCTTGCGCCAGATCATCGCCAGATGCCAGGGAATCACGGGGTCGGTGAGCGGAATGACTTTGACTCTCCTCGGGTCCATGTCGCGGCAGATCGTTTCCGGCAGCAGCGCGATGCCAAGCTTGGCGGCTACCATCTCCGATATTAAATCCCACTGCGAGCTCTCGTACACGACCCGCGGTTGAAAGCCGGCCCGCACACATTCCTCAATAATACGGTCATGCAGCGCAAAATTTTCCTGGAAAAGAATAAAGGCATCCTCCGCAAGCTCACTCAGCGCCACCCGGGTTCTGCCCGCCAACGGATGCTCGGGATGCACGAGCAGATTCAGCTTTTCCTTCACAAATGAAAAGGAATCGAATATATCCGACCCGGTTGGCAGCACCACGACCCCGATATCCAAAGCGCCCGAGGCCACATCAATCTCCACCTTCTTCGCCCCATCCTCAAATAACTGCAGCGTGACCTCCGGATATTCTTTATGAAACTCGCCGATAACCATTGGGAAAAAACTGGAGCCCACCATCGGCGGCAGACCGATCCGAATATGACCCTTCCGCAAATCCATCAAGTCTCCCAGCTCTGAGGAAAGATTCTGAAAGGACTTCACAATATTTTGCGCCTGCGTTTCGATCACGCGTCCCGCATCCGTCAGTTCGATTCTTTTTCCAATCCTGTCCAGCAGCACAACACCAAGCTCATCCTCAAGCCCCTTGATCGTCTTGCTAATCGTCGGCTGGGTGATGAACAGGGACTGGGCCGCTTTGGTGAAGCTCCGCTGACGCGCCACCTCCAGAAAATACTGCAAATGCCGGATATCCATGACATCCCCCTTTCAGCAAACTTCTATAACCAAATGGAATACAAAACATTCTTAATATGCATTTTACCCATGAAAACATCTGTTGTAAAATTTCAATACAATATGAAAAAGCATGTCAATCCATTACAAAAAAAGGAGCGATGGTTCATGAAAACCGTGATTCGCAGCGTTATTCAAATAGCTCTGCTGCTCGCTTTATCAGCCGCGCTCAACACACTGGTAAACTGGCTGCACTGGCCTGTGCCAGGCAGCATCATCGGCATGGCGATCCTGTTCATACTGCTGCAGACCGGCGTGGTCCGCTTAAGCTGGATTGAGGCCGGAGCCAACTGGCTGCTGGCCGAACTGCTGCTGTTCTTCATTCCGTCGGCGGTGGGGGTTATGGATTACGGACCAATGCTTGAACATAACGGCATGATCATTCTGCTGGTTGTGCTGCTCGGCACGTTTATCGTCATGGCCGTTACCGGCCTCGTGGCTACGATCATGACCAAAGGAAAGGAGCGAAAAGCATCATGACCGGACTTCTCTGTCTCATCCTGACTGTCGCCATCTATGTGCTGGCCAAAAGAATGTACCGCAAGCTGCCCAAAGTATATCTGTCCCCGCTGCTGATTACACCTGTCGTTATTATTCTTATCCTCATGCTGTCTGGTGTATCTTACAGCACATACAACGAAGGCGGGCATTGGCTTTCCCTGCTGCTGCAGCCAGCCACGGTCGCTTTCGCTGTGCCGCTGCACCGCTATTATCCTGTGCTCAAGAAGCATTCCGGCGAAATTGTGGCCAGCGTGCTGAGCGGCTCCCTGATCTCCGTCGTGTCCTCGCTGCTGCTGGCCCGCTGGCTGCATCTGGATGAATCGCTCATGAACAGTATCATTCCCCGCTCGATCACCACGCCGATTGCGATGAACATCTCGCAGACGATCGGCGGCAATCCGACCATTACAGCCGTTTTTGTCATCCTGACCGGACTGAGCGGGCTGTTTGTCGGGCCGCTTACGATGCGTCTGTTCCGCTTTGAAAATGAGATTGCGCGCGGCGTTCTGTTCGGTACAGCAGCTCACGGCACCGGCACCTCGAAGGCATTCGAGCTGAGCTCGCTGACCGGCACGATTTCGAGCATCTCTATGGTGCTGGCCGCCGTGTTTACACTGGCAAGCGCGCCATTATTGGTGGGACTGCTGCTGCACTGACAGCATAAAACAGAAAAAGGGAGTCCGTATGTGATGACGGTCTCCCTTTTTGTACGTTTATCCCCTTATCCAACGGTTACAACACTCTTCTCATCCTCAGGCACCACGGCATAATGCAGCTCTGTTTCCAGTTCCTCCGTGTACCGCTCACGCTGCTCCACACTCCAGCCTGCCCGCTCGGCCATGAGGGCAATCGCCTGTGTCTTCCACCGCTTCACCCAGGCGATGTTGAAGAAGAGAGCGCCGGTACGGCGGATGAAGAAATCGGCCGGCATGACCGCCATCTCCTCTTCCATAGCATACAGTAGCGGAACTCTCACCTCGTCTGGCAGCGACTGCTCGGCCTGGCTCTCCTGCGGGCGAACGGCGATGGCGAACAGCCGCTCGGCGTTCGAGCCATACCGCTTGGCCCAGGCTTCCGCGAGCTGACGCGGCACGCCGTAGGAGACGCCTTTATCAGCGGCTGAGCGCACGAAGGCCTCAAAGCCCTTGGAGCCGCCCACATCGCCACCGGACATGGTCAGATCTCTGGTCACTGCACCACCATAAGAAGTGCCCGTACGTTCCTTAAGCAGCTCTACTGCCCGGTCCACGACCATTTCGGCCATTTTGCGGTAGCCGGTCAGCTTACCCCCTGCAATGGTGACCAGCCCGGAGGCTGACTCCCAAATTTCATCCTTGCGCGAAATTTCCGACGGGTCCTTGCCTTCTTCATAAATCAGCGGGCGTACCCCTGCCCAGCTGGACTCTACATCTTCTACAGTGATTTTTACGTCCGGGAACATATAATTAATCGCATTAATAATATAAGTCCGGTCTGCCGCCGTCATGCGCGGATGTGCTGTATCGGCTTTATATACCGTATCCGTCGTTCCGACATAGGTTTTGCCGTCCCGCGGGATCGCGAACACCATCCGACCATCCGGTGTATCGAAATAAATCGCCTGGCGCAGCGGAAAGCGCTGCTGGTCGAAGACCAGATGCACACCCTTGGTCAATTGCAATACCTTGCCTTTCTTGGACCCGTCCATCTCACGCAACGTGTCCACCCATGGCCCGGCTGCGTTAATGACCAGCGTTGCGCGAACATCATAGCCTTCACCCGATGCGCGGTCCGTTACTTGCGCCCCGACTACGCGGTCGTTCTCATAGAGCAATTTGGTGACCTTGGCATAGTTGACGGCCAAGACGCCGGAGGAGACCGCCTTCTTCATAACCTCGATCGTCATCCGCGCATCATCCGTCCGGTATTCCACGTAGGTTCCGCCACCCTTCAAGCCTTCGCGCTTCAACAGCGGCTCCTTGGCGAGCGTCTCCTGCGCATCATGCATGCGCCGCCGCTCGCTGTGCTTCACACCGGCTAGCCGGTCGTATACCTGCAGCCCGATGGAGGTCGTGAACTTGCCGAAGGTTCCCCCTTTGTGCATCGGCAGCAGCATGCGCTCCGGCGTGGTGACATGCGGGCCGTTCTCGTACACGATCGCCCGCTCTTTGCCAACCTCGGCCACCATCCCGACTTCAAACTGCTTCAGATAACGCAGGCCGCCGTGGACAAGCTTCGTGGAGCGGCTGGAGGTGCCTGCCGCAAAATCCTGCATTTCCACCAGCGCCACCTTCATGCCCCGCGTAGTTGCATCAAGCGCGATGCCCGCGCCTGTAATGCCGCCGCCGATCACCAGCACGTCGAAATGCTCTCCAGCCATCCGCCGCAGCAGCTTGGCCCGTTCGTTCCCCGCAAATTGAACTGTAGTCATGTCGTTTCCCTCCGTTTTTTATTGATAACTGCCGTTTCCAGCAGGCCATAGTCCGAAAAAAAAGAGACCACGAACTTCACCGCAGCAGCAAATGCCGGGTGCATCGTGGTCTCTCCCAATCTCCTGACAAGGATATTAACTTGGCTCTATCGTACCATACTGCTGGTGAAAAATAAATGCCAAATCCGCCGCATAACCGTTCTTTTATTTGAAGGCCATAGCGGCATGAACCGCCTTCTTCCAGCCTGCATACAGACCTTCCCGGGTATCTTCAGCCATTTCCGGCTCAAAAGAGCGCTCCACCGTCATATGAGCACGCAGCTCATCAATGTCCTTCCAGAAGCCCACAGCCAGACCCGCAAGCGAAGCCGCTCCCAGCGCTGTCGTCTCGTGAACCGCAGGCCGTTCTACGACAGAACCGAGAATATCACTCTGGAACTGCATCAGGAAGTCGTTCAGCACCGCGCCGCCGTCCACCTTCAGTGTCTTCATCTTGATCCCCGAGTCACTCTCCATAGCTGCCAGCACATCCCGGGTCTGATAGGCCAACGCTTCCAGCGTGGCCCGGATAAAATGCTCCTTGGTCGTACCGCGTGTCAATCCGAACATGGCTCCCCGTACATCGCTGTCCCAATATGGGCTGCCCAGCCCTACGAAGGCTGGTACCAGGTACACGCCATCGGTCGACTCTACACGGGCAGCGTAGGCTTCGCTATCCTTCGCTTCCTTGAACATGCGCAATCCGTCGCGCAGCCACTGAATGGCCGAGCCGGCCACAAAAATGCTGCCTTCCAGCGCATACTGCACCTTGCCCTCTTCCAGTCCCCAGGCGATTGTCGTAATCAGCCCGTGCTCGGATTCGACCGGCTGATCCCCTGTGTTCATCAGCATAAAGCAGCCTGTGCCATACGTGTTCTTGGCCATGCCTTTGTCATAACAGGCCTGCCCGAACAGCGCTGCCTGCTGGTCGCCGGCCGCTCCGGCGATCGGCACATTCTCCCCGAAGAAATGATAATCGACGGTGTGAGCGTACACCTCGGAAGAAGGGCGGACCTGAGGAAGCATGCTTTGCGGCACACCCAGAATATCCAGCAGCTCTTCATCCCATTTCAGCTCATGAATGTTGTACATCAGCGTTCTGGCGGCATTGGAGTAATCCGTGACATGCGCCTTGCCGCCGGAGAGCTTCCAGATGAGCCAGGTATCAATCGTTCCGAACAGTAGCTCGCCGCGTTCAGCCTTCTCGCGCGCGCCTTCCACATGATCCAGAATCCATTTCACCTTCGTGCCGGAGAAGTAAGGGTCGATCAGCAGCCCGGTTTTACGGCGGAACATATCGTTCAGCCCCTGATTTTTCAGCTCTTCACAGATTTGTGCGGTCTGGCGGGACTGCCAGACGATTACGTTATACACCGGAAGACCGGTTTCTTTATCCCATACGACAACCGTTTCGCGCTGGTTGGTAATGCCGATGCCGGCAATCTGTGAAGCTTTAACTCCCGACTCCGACAGACAGGAAGCGATGACCGCGAGAATGGAGCTCCAGATTTCATTAGCGTTCTGCTCCACCCAGCCCGGATGGGGAAAATATTGCGGAAACTCCTGCTGTGCCGTATATACAATTTCACCATCACGGTTAAATAAAATAGCCCGTGAACTGGTCGTTCCCTGATCCAGCGACAGAATGTATTTTTCCATGAGTATGCCCTCCTGTGTGGTTAATATTAATGGTAGTCAAGCCACCGACTTGCCTGCGGCGTTGACTGTGCGCTTACGCCCGGCCTGCAGGGCAATCACGAGAACAACAACGATCAGTACGAGCACCACCCAGAATGCAGTCGTCAAGACGCCTTTAAACACAGCACTGTAAAAGAGTCCACCGAACGAACCGCCAAGCAGCGGGCCGACAATCGGAACCCACGCATATTTCCAATTGGAGCTTCCTTTGCCCGCAATCGGCAGCAGAAAGTGGGCAAGACGCGGTCCGAAATCCCGGGCCGGGTTGATGGCATAACCTGTCGTTCCGCCCAGGGACAAACCGATGCTGACGACCAAAAAGCCGACGATCAGCGGGTTCAGCCCTTCTGTAAAAGCATTGGCCCCCATGGCCTGCATAGCGAGCACAAAAATGAACGTCCCGATCATCTCGCTGAGCACATTCGAAAACGGATGATCGATCGCCGGCCCCGTGGCAAATACGCCAAGCTTCGCGCCCGGGTCATCCGTAGCCTTCCAATGTGGCAGATAATGCAGATATACCAGTGTTGCACCCACCATAGCTCCCAGCAACTGGGCAATAATGTAACCTGGCACCTCGGCCCACGGAAATGTCCCCTGGAATGCCAGCGCCAGCGTAACCGCCGGGTTCAGATGCGCTCCGCTAATGCCGCCAACCGCATAAACCGCAAACGCCACCGCCAGCCCCCAGCCCAATCCGATGACGATCCAGCCGGAGTTCTGCGCGAGCGATTTGTTCAGCGTAACCCCGGCGCAAACGCCCGCGCCAAGGGTAATCAGAATCATGGTGCCGATAAATTCAGCAAAAAATGGCGTCATAATCATTTACCTCCTTCATTTTCCCTGACTGACTTCATGTAAACTTCATGCAAATTTTCAACCGCACAAAAAAGAGGAGAGCCGTCACAAAACGCCCCACATGCTGCAGCATGTGATGTCTGTGTGGCTCTCCTCGTCTCCGTCACGGTGTATTAACTTGAGTTGATCATATCGTAACATGAAAGCGGTGTCAACATGATTTTTTTCACAGACGATAATGGTCAAACAAGCCCTTATTCGAAGTGGTCACCGCCGTGGCCCCGGCAGCAAGCGCCATTTCCACTTCCTCGACGCTGCGGATCAGTCCACCGGCAAGAATGGGGATGCCTGTCCGCTCATTGACCTCCACAATCATATGAGGCATGACGCCAGGCAGCACCTCAATAAAATCCGGCTGTGTTTTTTCAACCAGTGTGTAGCTCTTTTCCAGGGCAATCGTATCCAGCATAAACAGGCGCTGAATGGCCAGAATCCCCTTTTTCTTGGCTGTAGTGATGACGCTGGCGCGGGTGGAAATAATGCCGAACGGTTTGATCTCCTGGCACAGATACTGCGCCGCATACTCGTCATTCTTCAGGCCCTGCACCAGATCGGCATGCAGCAGCATATTTTTCTCCTTGCTCCGGGCCATCTGGTACAGGGTGCGCAGTTGCGCCACATGCGTATCGAGAAATACGCCGTATTTGTAGCTGCTCTCCAATATCGACTCAAACTGCTTCATGTTTTTAGCAGCCGGCAGAATCTGCTGTCCGTAAAAAGCCATGTCCGCCTCCTGTTCAGGTTTCCTTTTCTGTGAGATTAATCATATCTTATCTTAAACGACGAATAGGCGAATGACAAAATTGGGGTTGACGGTGTCAGATTCGCTTCTATATGATGTAGGAAGAACGTACTATATATTAATTGGCGTGTTACCAACCCAGAGGGCATGAGCCAAGAAGCGAACATGAGAATACACTCGCTTCTTGGCTCTTTTTGCCGTTCCTGAAAGCATAGAAGCCTTGATTTTAAGAAGCAAGGAGGCGGTGAACCGTGAGTGAAAGAATGCTGCTGCAGGTAGAACGGGTTGTCGGCAGCAATATTGTTCTGGCCCGGTCACACCAGAATACCAAGGAGTACGTGCTTATCGGCAAAGGGCTGGGATTTGCATTCAAGGGGGAGAGTACGGTTCAGGCCGATGATCCGCGGATAGAGAAAAGATTCCGGCTGGAAGACCGGGAAGAATGGGGCCAGGCGCAGGAACTGATGAAAGACATGGATCCCAGGGTCATTGACATCTCCGACCGGATTATCCGCTTGATCGCCGAGCAATTTCCCGGCAAGCTGAATGACAAAATCTACCTCGCCCTGCCCAGTCATATTCAATTCACCTTATACAGGCTCCGCAACGGCATGGAAATTCTGAACCCTTTCCTGCAGGAGACGAAGCTCAGCTTCCCCAAGGAATTCGAGATTGCTTCGGAAGCTGCTGCCATGATTGGAGAGGCTTTTGGCGTAAAAGTTCCGGAGGATGAGGCAGGTTTCCTGACGTACCATGTGTACTCCTCCGTCAACCACGTCCCTGTCGGACAACTGGTCAAGGTGTCGAATATGATCAGCAAGCTGCAATCCATCATTGAAGAGGAAGGAGGCATCCGCTTTGCCCAAGGCAGTCTTAGTCAGGCAAGGCTCATGATTCATCTGCGCTTTTCCATGGAACGCTTGTATCAGCAGCCCATGACGGCTCCAACCTTCGCTGAGTATGTGTGCAAAGAGTATCCGTCCGAATACCGGCTGGCGAAGAAGCTAAGCGCAGTGATGGCCGAGGATCTGGGCACAGAGGTACCGGAGGAAGAAACCGCTTTTCTCGCCATGCATCTATACCGGCTGTATCAGACCCATGCCAAATTAAACAACAGGAAGGACATCACGCAATGATCTGGAAATGGAAGAAAAACAAAGCAACTGAAGCATCCGAGGTATCTGCAGCATCTGGAGTATCTAAGACTCCCGAAGTATCTAAAGAATCTGAGGCAATCATTGTCGCCTCTCCGCTCACCGGAACCTGTGTCAGTCTTGCAGAAGTGCCTGACGAAGCGTTCGCACAGGGCATGATGGGACCAGGAGCCGCCGTCATTCCACAGGAGGGTCGGCTGGTCGCTCCTATCGACGGAACCGTGGTGCACCTGATCAAATCGCATCATGCCGTCATGATTGAGCATAGCTCCGGGTTGCAGCTTTTGCTGCATATCGGCATCAATACCGTCAGCCTGAAGGGACAGGGCTTTACTCCCCGGGTACAGGTCGGGGATCAGGTCACCATCGGTCAGACGTTGATCGAATTTGACCTGAATGCCATCACTTCCGCCGGGTATCCTGTCATCACCCCTGTTATCGTTGCGAATGCGGCAGAGCAGCAGTGGGAGGTACAGCCGGGTTACGGCAGCGTTGCAGCAGGCCAGAACATCATCATGAAAGTCAGCTTGCCCAAATAAGATAAACAATCCAAAACAGAAAGGAAGAACAATATGTTAAAAGCACTGCAAAAACTGGGAAGATCCCTGATGCTGCCTGTGGCTACACTGCCTGCAGCGGGGATACTCCAAGGCTTCGGCCTGCTGAATTATGAAAAAGATATTCCGCTCGGACCTGTGGTAGGCGGATTTCTCAATCAGTATGTAGCTCCGTTCCTGAATCAGGGGGCGGGTGCGATCTTCGGCAATCTTGCCCTGATCTTCGCCGTCGGGGTGGCGATCGGGCTGGCGGGGGATGCCGTCGCCGCGCTTTCCGCCCTGATCGCTTATATGGTGCTGACGCGGATTTTGGGCGCAGTTCCGGGCGTATTCGATTATATTCCTGACGATGTCAAGCTGGATATGGGCGTCCTTGGCGGTATATTTGCCGGTTTGCTGGCAGCCTATATGTATAAAAGGTATCACAACATCAAGCTGCCCGACTGGCTCGGCTTCTTCTCCGGCAAACGCTTTGTGCCAATGGTCACAGCCGGTTCCATGCTGGTGTTGGCCATCCTGATCGGCATGATCTGGAGCCCGATTCAGGACGCAATCGGCGCGTTTGGGGCCTGGATTGTCGGCTTTGGCGGTGTCGGCTCCATGGTGTTCATGATCGCCAACCGCCTGCTCATCCCGCTCGGTCTGCACCATGTCCTCAACTCTATCGCCTGGTTCCAGATCGGGGATTATACGAATGCAGCCGGGGAAGTTGTGCATGGTGACCTGACGCGCTTCTTTGCCGGTGACCCTACGGCAGGCATGTTCATGGCCGGCTTCTTCCCGATCATGATGTTCGCTCTACCAGCGGCAGCGCTTGCCCTAATTCATACGGCCCGACCTGAAAAGCGCAAGATGGTCGCTTCTATCTTTATCGGCGCAGCAGTGGCTTCCTTCTTAACGGGTATTACCGAACCGCTTGAGTTCTCGTTCATGTTCGCTGCTCCTTTGCTGTATTTAGTGCACGCCGTCCTTACCGGGGTGGCCGGCCTCATCATGTACCTGCTGAATGTAAAGCTGGGCTTCGCCTTCTCGGCAGGCCTGATCGATTATCTGGTGAACATGAAGCTATCGACCAATCCGCTGCTCATGATTCCGGTGGGACTCGCTTTTGCGGTCGTCTACTACTTCCTGTTCCGCTTCATCATCGTCAAGTTTAACCTGAAAACACCTGGGCGCGAGGATGATGTCTATGATGCCGATACTCGCACGGGCTCCGTGGCAGCGGCATCCACCGACTCCAAAGCCAGCAAGGTGCTCGCGGAGATCGGGGGAGCGAACAATATCGAAAGCATCGACGCCTGCATTACCCGCCTCCGGCTTGTGGTCAAGAACGACAAAGCCGTGAACGACCAGGCTCTCAAGCAGCTCGGCGCTTCCGGTATTATGAGGCTCGGCGGCGGAGCCGTGCAGGTCATCTTCGGCACCCAATCCGAAATCCTGAAGGATGAGATTAAGAAGCTGATGTAGTTTTCTAACCTGTTTTAAATGAAAAGCCCCTTAGCTCGTACCCCTTTCAAGGGAGAACGAACTAGGGGTTTTTTCTCATGAGATCAGAGTTCCAACAGCTCATTCTTACTGGCAACGCCGCATGCTTCTTCCAGGGAATGAATGAGAGGGGCGTAGTCTAAAGGTGATGACATAATAATCAGAATGGTATAGGTGCCATATTTGTCACACTGAACGCCGAAATCTTCAATCGCGCTTATGGAGTCTGTTACGATTTTTAATAAAAAATTGTGGCCCCCACTGATGCGGTGACATTCCTTGACGTGAGGTGATGAACGGACGAAATCAAGTAAAGCAGGGCAATTGCTGGTACGAAAAAGCATATAAGCCGCTGCGCCTTTTCCTACTTTTTCCCGAGAAAGGACTGTACGATAACCCATAATAATCCTTTTTTCCTCCATGCGTCTGACTCTCTCCGTAACAGCGGGTTGTGACAGTCCCACACATTTGCCCAGCTCTGTCATCGATATTCTCGCCTGTTCCTGAAGATAAAACAGGATTTGTTTATCTGTTGAATCCATTTTATTCTCCTCCTTTAAATTCAAATCTATATCCACATAATACTTAGTATTTCTTAGTGAAATGAAAGTAATGAAATGATTGTGCCATGTAAAACAGATGATTTTCTTAATACAATAAACTTGTCTCAAAAAAGAATCAATCGATTAGAGGAGGAGAGGTATTCATGAAGGCATCATTACACAGAGCACATCGTCTATTCAAGGACAATCTGCCAAGTTATTCAGCATCTGTTGAAGAGGTTCGCAAGCATATAGAAGCCATGTTTGCCCTGCTTCCTGTAGCAAGCGACTTGATTACAGAGGAAGTAGATATTAATGGAATGAAAGGCGAGTGGCAAATCGTTCCGGAGTCCAGAGAAAACCGTGTTCTTCTATATTTGCACGGCGGCGGTTTTATGTATGGAAGTATAGCTACACACCGTGGAGAATCCAGCGAATTGGGGAGAGCTGCCAAAGCTCGTACATTATCCATAAATTATCGTCTGGCGCCAGAACATCCTTTCCCAGCCCCCATTGAAGATGCGATGAAAGCTTATGACTGGTTATTGGACCAAGGATACTCTCCTAAAAACATTATTATCGCCGGTGACTCGGCAGGCGGGAATCTTACAGCAGCCCTTTTGATGAGTATTCGGGATACAAAGACACCTTTGCCGGCAGGGAGGCCACTGAAAAACATAGCTTTTCTGAGGGCCAAAAGAGAATTCATCAAAAAGACGACATTTCATTCAGAAATACGTGAATGAGTGCCGTCTTTTCGCTTGCTGTCATGGGATAGGAGGAGGATTATTCCTCCATCAGCTTCAATATTCGTTTTAGGTTCACTGCAAATATGGCCATCGCTCCTTGGATTTCCATGCCAACCAGACCCGAGGAGGATGCAATATCATACCCGTGTCTATGTTTAAGTTCACTATTCTT
>NZ_JBHHMI010000060.1:0-3073 GCF_042136365.1 Paenibacillus enshidis
TACTTCTATTCGGTTTACAGTTTTATATAACATTCGTCAAAAACTTACACGACAAGTTTTTTGCAACAGTCAAGTAAATAACATACAATAACCATAAATGCGTTAGCGCCGACAAAAATGAGCGCCCCATTAAAAGAGCCTGTTGCCTGCAGAATATACCCGATAACAATAGGGGTCGTAATACCCGCAATATTGCCAAACGTATTGAACAACCCTCCGCTAAGTCCCCCCATCTCTTTTGGAGAAGTATCCGATACAACCGCCCAGCCCAATGCGCCTATGCCTTTTCCGAAGAAAGCCAAAGCCATAATGGCAACGACCAGCCAATCCACTTCTACATAATTGCAGATCACCATGGAGGTCGACAGCAGCATGCCTATAACGATTGGAATTTTTCTCGCTGCGGACAAGGACTTCCCTTTTCTCAACAAGAAATCAGAAATAATCCCTCCTAAAATACCGCCGGCAAATCCGCAAAGGGCTGGCAGTGAAGCAACAAATCCGGCTTTCAGAATGGACATCCCGCGCTCTGTAACAAGATACACCGGAAACCAGGTAAGAAAAAAATAAGTAAGCGTATTCAAACAATATTGGGCAATGTAGATTCCCAGTGTCATCCGGTTGGTAAGCAGCTGCTTTAAGTAACCCCATTTGGGAGTGCTTTGCTGATTTCCTTCCTTTGTCTGATCCAGATGAACCAGGGCTCCGCCTTCTTCAATATATTCCAGTTCCGCTTGATTTACTTTGGGATGATCTTTTGGGCCATACACCGTCTTCACCCATATTCCACACATGGCCATTCCGACAAGCCCCATAATGATAAATACGAATTTCCATCCAAAAGAGCTTGTAAGCCAAGCCATAATGGGAGCAAAGATGACCGTTGCAAAATATTGGGCTGAATTAAAAATGGCTGATGCCATACCGCGTTCCTTGGTCGGAAACCAGGCGGATACGATTCGGCTGTTGGCCGGAAATGACGGCGCCTCCGCCAAACCCACCATAAAACGAAGCACAAATAACATCACGATCGTCATACCTGCGCTAAAAAATCCTACGAAACCCTGCAATAGCGTAAACAGCGACCAGAAAAAAATGCTGAAGGTATAGATCTTCTTCGAGCCAAAGCGGTCAAGCAACCATCCTCCGGGCAGCTGACCCAATACGTATGCCCACGAAAAAGCTGAAAACACATATCCCATGAGCACCGGATCCAGGCCAAGCTCTTGCGACATCGGAGTCCCGGCGATCGATATCGTTGCGCGATCCGCATAGTTAATCGTCGTGATGACAAACAGTATGAATAAAATCATGTAGCGAACACGGGTTTTCCTTCCATACTCTACCCCAGGAGAAACTTGGTTTGAAACCTTCGGACTGTTCATAGTCATGCTTCAATAGCCCTCCCAAAAATGTTTTAGTAGTACGTGTACATAAAACATCTCACCCGCGAGTCTTATAAAACGCTTTCAAAACACCTCCTCCATATCTTGTTCTTTTTCCAAAACCATCGTAATCTGTAATCATAAAAGAAGTAAAAGTCATAAAATTTAGTTTTCTCTTAATAAATTTAAGAGTAAGGAGGGGGTCTGATCATGGACTTAAAACAGCTGGAATATATGATCCAAATTGCAGAAGAGAACAATATCACGAAAGCGGCGGAAAAACTATTCATTACCCAGTCCGCATTAAACCAGCAGCTTTTAAAGCTTGAGAAAGAGCTTGGCACCCAGCTTTTTGTCCGCTCAAGGAATAATTGGCATCTGACACAGGCCGGCAAAATTTATGTAGAAAATGCTAAAAACATGCTGCGAATCAAAAAAGATACATATAATCAGATCAACGATATGATCGAAACAAGGGAAGGCAACTTGGTTATTGGGTTAACGCCGGAACGTGGTACGCAAATGTTTGCCGCAATCTATCCCATTTTCTACAAAAAGTTTCCTAAAGTAAAAATGGATCTGATCGAACTGCCCGTCAAAAAACAGCAGGTTGAAATATTACAGGGGAACATTGATATCGGTTTTTTAACGCTACAGGACTTTCAAAAAACCAATGATAACTATATCCATTTATGCTTTGAAAGTATCATTTTAGGTGTTCCCTCTGCTCATCCCCTTGCACAACTGGGAGGCAAGCTCGGTGAACCCCTGCCGGAAATAAGTCTGAAGCTTTTGGAAAATGATTCGTTTGCTGTCATGCAAACGGGATCGACCCTCCGCGATATCTTTAATCATTTGATCAACGAAGAAAACATAAGCCCTCATATTTTATTGGAAACCAGAAGCTGTCATACCTTATTCGAAATGGCGGCTCAGGGGATTTGCTGTGCAGTATTCCCCATTACTTATGCCAAGCCCAACGCTGCGGTATCCTACTTTTCCATTCGTCAGAATCCGGTGTGGGAAGTAGCTGCCAGTTATAAAAAAGACAGTTATTTGAGCCATGCGGCAAAAGAGCTGATTTCTATGGCTACGGATTATTGGTTGGAAAAGGTTCGGTGAAGTTGGCGTGCTTCTTTGTGTCGTTTGTCGGCGCTCCGGCTACCTATCTTTGTTTCTACGAATAGGGTGAAAATATGACGACACTTTTCTATGATTTCTGTCAATATCATAGAATTTGTATTGATATTTTCCAGACCGGCTATTAAGATAGTTTTGAAAGGAGATGTGATACATAGTTTCTTAATGCAGTCTCCAACCGGAGTCAGAACTCTTGAGCCCTCCCCTTGGTACATAACGCGCGGCGTCCAGCGAAATCCGGAATTTGTAACCGGCCTAGGCTAAAACGCTTTCTTACGGCGAAAGTCTGACCTCCCATCGTTTTAAGTTTAAAACAGGAGGTATACGTAACCATGACCAAAGCTGGCATCCGCAAATTTTTCTTGATTTTCCTCATTTCACTTCTCATAACAACAAACATAAGCATTAATATGGGTACATAGCCTGCATCCGCAGCGGCATCCGACGCAACGATTACATTAACAGCTGATAGTCAACAACTCATGACCCAAGTCACGAGCTTGTCTCTGCCTACTTCGTAGACAGTG
This sequence comes from Paenibacillus enshidis, assembly GCF_042136365.1. Taxonomy (NCBI): domain Bacteria; kingdom Bacillati; phylum Bacillota; class Bacilli; order Caryophanales; family Paenibacillaceae; genus Paenibacillus; species Paenibacillus enshidis. The sequence continues at coordinate 3,053 of NZ_JBHHMI010000060.1, forward strand.
TTTGCGCTTCGCACAAGCCTT